>CAYWOF010000255.1:0-5691 GCA_964459825.1 uncultured Phycisphaeraceae bacterium
TGGGCGATCCGTACGCCGACTGCGACAACAACGGCGTGCGCAACGTGAACGACTATATCTGCTTCCAGACGAAGTTTGCCCTGGGCTGCAACTGATTTCGGGGAACGATCCCGGCAACCTCGCGGGGTCCGTGGCCGTATCGCCGCATGGTCACCTCCGCCGGCGGGGGGATCGGTCGTGCCCCTCGGCCTGCGTTCGGGTGTCCAGTGCAGCGGAGCAGGAGCCATGGACGCCAGACCTCGATTGATTCTCGTTCTCAGGCGGGCGGTTTTCGGTGTGGCGGCCGCGGGCCTCGCCCACGCCGCCCCTCCGGCCCAGGGGCAGTGTGAGCGCTGGGTGCCGGGCGGCGCACCCGTTCCCGGGATCGGGTTCCACCCCCAGGAGCTCGACCCCGTGCGGGCCGTCGCGGAATGGGACCCCGACGGTCCCGGCCCCGAGCCCTCGCGCCTCGTGGTCGGCGGACGCTTCGAGTTCGCCGGCGCGACCCCAGCCATCGACCTCGCCGCCTGGGATGGTGCCCGGTGGGCGCCGCTGGGCGCCAACCTGGAGGGACCGGTCGAGGCGCTCGAGGTCTACGAAGGGGACCTGTACGCGGCCGGTGAGATCCGCCTCAACGGCCAGACCGCCAACTGGGGCGTGGTCCGATGGAACGGATCGGAATGGGAACTCGCCGGGGGCATCCTCGGGCCGGTCCCCGCGATGACCCAATGGAACTCGCTCCTCGCCGCCGCGGGCCTCCAGGGTGTCCAACTCTGGGACGGGCATGTCTGGGCCTCCACCCTCGGCCAGGTGCAGGGCGACATCGACGCTCTCGCCGCGCACGCGGGCAGCCTCGTCGCGGGCGGGACCATCTCCGTCATCGGGGGCGTCAATGCGGAAGGGGTGGCGGCCTGGGACGGATCGTCCTGGAGCCCGCTCGGGCTCGGCCTCAACTCGCGCGTCCACGCGCTGGCTTCCTACCGGGGCGACCTCATCGCCGGCGGCCGCTTCACGGAGGCCGGCGGCGCGCCCGTGTTCATGCTCGCCCGCTGGGACGGAACCGCGTGGCACTCGATGAACTTCGCCTCGTCCCTGGCCGGCCGCCTGGTCGAGGCGCTGGCCGTTCGCGATGACCGGCTCCTCATCGGAGGGACGTTCCCGTCCGCGGGGGGCGTCGCGGGCACCGCCTACCTGGCGCAGTGGGATGGCGCCGAGTACGCGCCGGTCGGGCCGGGATTGGACGATGCCGTGGCGGCCCTCGGTGCCTTCCGCGGAGACCTCGTGGTCGCCGGCCGGCTCCGGCGCGCCGGCCCGGCGCCGGCCCTGGGCGTCGCCGCGTGGGATGGCGCGGCCTGGAGCGGCTTCGGCGCCGGGGCCGATGCCCCGATCTACGCGCTGATGGAGCACCAGGGCCGTCAGGTCGCCGGCGGGGCCTTCACCTCGATGGGGCCTCCCGGGAGTGCCCACATCGCCGCCTGGGATGGCATCGAGTGGTCCGCCCTGGGGAGCGGCACCAACGGGTCGGTGTACGCGCTGGGCGTGCTCGGTGGGGACCTCATCGCCGCGGGCGGCTTCACGCTCGCCGGCGATGCGCCCGCCTCGCGCATCGCGCGCTGGGATGGCGCCGGCTGGAACCCCTTGGGCGCCGGCGTCAACGGCCCCGTCGCCGCCGTCCTGTCCCACCAGGGCTTGGTGATCGCGGGCGGCGCGTTCGCGCTCGCCGGCGGGGTGCCCGTCGGTCGGATCGCCGCCTGGGATGGCGCGGCCTGGTCCGGGCTCGGCGCCGGCGTCAACGCCCCGGTCTACGCCCTGGCCACCCACGACAACGAGCTGTACGCCGGCGGCCTGTTCACGATCGCCGGCGCCGCGCCCGCCGCGCGCATCGCGCGCTGGGACGGCGCGGCCTGGCACGCCCTCGGCGCCGGAATCAACAGCCCGGGAGCCATCGTCGCCGCGATCGCCAGCTTCGGGGGCGGCCTCTACGCCGGCGGGTCGTTCAGCACCGCCGGCACCCTGCCCCTGGCCAACAACATCGCGTGGTGGAACGGCGCGACGTGGGTCTCGCCCGGCGCCGGCATCACCAACGTCCCTACGACGGCCGGCGTTTTCGTCCTCGCCATGCGCGAGCACCAGGGGCGACTGCTCGTCGCGGGTCACTTCAATCGCGCGGGGAACTACCTCGCCGGATCGGTGGGGGCATGGACCGGCTTCGCGTGGGAGCCGGTCGGCGCGGGAGTCTCCCACTACTCGAGTGCCGAGCCCGTGGTCTTCGCCTTGGGGGCGCTGGGGCCCGAGGTCACCGTCGGCGGCGACTTCGGCTTCGCCGGCGGTCAGCCCCCCCTCTTCTCGGGCGTCTTCGCGGCCAACGCCTTCGCCCGCTGGAGCCGGACCGGCGCGCCGTGGATCGCACGCCAGCCCGAACCCGTCGCGGTCACGCCCGGCGGGGACGCGGCCTTCGCGGTCGCCGTGCCGCCGGGATACGAGGGCCTCGCCTTCGTCTGGCGCCGCGACGGCGCGCCCGTGGTCAACGGCCCCGGCGGGGCCTCGCCCGGCGGCGGGACCGTCTCCGGCGCCGACACGCCCACGCTCACCATCCACGCCGCCCGCCTCTCGGACGCCGGCGCCTACTCGGTCACGGCCCAGAACGCCTGCGGCCAGGCGGCGAGCGATCCGGCCCCGCTGACGGTCGTCTGCTATCCCGACTGCGATGGCAGCGCCGCGCTGACGATCGGAGACTACATCTGCTTCCAGACCCGGTTCGCGCTGGGCGACCCCTACGCGGACTGCAACGGAGATGGCGTGCGCACCATCGCCGACTACATCTGCTTCCAGACGCTGTTCGCGCAAGGGTGCTGATCGCGCCCGAAGGGAGGATCGCCCATGGCCCGGTTCCCGCGGGTCCTCGCCCCGCTCATGATCGTGCTCCCCGCCGCGCCCACGCTCGCGCAGACCTGCGAGCCGCGCTGGTCCGACGACCTCTGGGCCCACACGCCGCCGGGGGATGTCCGCGCCCTGGTCGTGCTGGACGATGGCGCCGGGCCGGCCCTCCACATCGGCACCTCCGACGCGTCGGAGGGAGGCTGGGTCGCACGCTACGACGGGCTCGCGATGGAGCTGCTCGCCCACGCCACCGGCACGCTCCCGACCAGCGCCACCACCGGCGTCTACGCCCTGGCCATCTTCGACGACGGCTCGGGACCGGCCCTCCACGTCGGCGGCACCTTCACGGACATCGACGGCGTCGCGGCCAGCGGAATCGCCAGGCGCACCGGCTCGGGGTGGGCGCCGCTCGGCCTCGGCGCCGATCGAGGCGTCCGCGCCCTGGCGACCTACGACGACGGCTCGGGCCCGGCCCTCTACGCCGCCGGATACTTCGACCACGCCGGCGGGCTCGCGGCCTCGCGCATCGCCCGGTGGGATGGGCTCGCCTGGTCCGAGGTGGCCGGGGGACTCGCCGGCGGCGGCTCGTCGGGGATCTCCTCGGTCTACCCCCTCGGCCTGGCGCTCCTGGTCCACGACCTCGGCGCCGGACCCGTCCTCTGCGTCGGCGGGAACTTCGACGCCGCGGGCCCCGTGGCCGCGCGCAACGTGGCCACCTGGAACGGGACGCAGTGGGGGGCGCTCGGCGCGGGGCCGGGCGCGGGCGGGACCGGGCACGGCGGCGTCGTGGCCCTCACCGTCTTCGACGCGGGCGCGGGGCCCGAGCTGATCGCCGGCGGCGACATCTTCACCGGCGCGCCTCCCCACAGCCGCGCGGCCCGCTGGACCGGATCGACCTGGGAGCCCGTCGGGTCCGCGATCGGCCCGGGCCTCATCGCCGGCTTCTGCACCGCCGACCTCGGGTCGGGCCCCGCGCTCCACGCGGGCCTGAGCGTCAGCTCGAGTTCGACCCAGAACATGGTGGTTCGCCTCGACAACGGCGCGTGGACTCCGATCGCGCCGACGACCTATCCGCGCCCCGTGCGGGCGATGGCGGCCTTCGACGATGGGGCCGGCCTTCGCGTCTACGCCGGCGGAGAGTTCTCCCGGATCGCGACCTCCAGCTCCGAGCACCTGGCGCGCTGGGACGGCCTGGTCTGGGACTGGATCCCCGCGCCGAGCTCCCGCGACCCGATCGAGCGCCTGCGCGTGGTCGATCTGGGCGCCGGCCCGGAGCTCTACGCCGCGGGCAGCACCCGGCTCGGCGGCGTGTTCGTCCCGCTCCTGGGCCGGTTCGATGGCACGGCGTGGCATCCGGTGGGCCCGCTCACCGACTACCGCGACATCGCCGACGTCGAGTCCTACGACGACGGCGCCGGCCCCATGCTCTACGCGGCGAGGAACCTGACGGTCGGCGGCGTCCACTACCGCGTCGCACGCCTGCGCGAGGGAGAGTGGGAGGGCGTCGGCGCATCCACGACCGCCGTGTTCGGCTCCGGGGGCGTCGGCCATCTGCGGGCCTTCGACGATGGCACCGGCCCGCGCCTCTTCGCCGCGGGCGCGTTCGTGGGCGGCATCGCGGCATGGGATGGGCTTGCCTGGGTCCTCCCCGGGGGAGGGCTTCCGGTTTACATCGGATCCGGGGTCGACGACCTGGAGGTCTTCGACGCCGGGGCGGGTCCGTTGCTCTACGCGGCCTGGGAGAGCGGCATCGCCCGGTGGAACGGCGATTACTGGCAGGCCGTGGGCGGGCCCAGCCCCGATTCCATCCGCGATCTCCACGCCTTCGACGATGGCACGGGCCCGGCCCTGTACGCCGCCCGCACGGGCTCGGGCCCGGACGTGCTGCGCTTCGACGGAAACGTGTGGGAGGTGCTCCCCGGCCAGTTCGACAGCTCGGTGCTGGCGATCCACGCCTTCGATGACGGCGATGGCCCGGCGCTCTACGCCGCCGGCCAGTTCACGATGATCGATGGCGTGCCCGCGCCCCACATCGCGCGCTGGCGCGCGGGCGCATGGTCACCCGTCGGCGCGGGACTCGACGCCTCCGCCCGGACGCTCGCGGTCTTCCCTCTCCCCCAGCCGGCCCTGTGGGCCGGGGGCGAGTTCTACAGCGCCGGCGGCCGCTCCGCGGGCCATCTCGCCCGCTGGATCGGCTGCCCCGGCTGCTACGCCGACTGCGATGGCTCCGGCGCGCTCGATGTCAACGACTACATCTGCTTCCAGACGAAGTTCGCGCTGGGCGACCCGTACGCGGATTGCGACGGCAACGGGGTGCGGAACGTGAACGACTACATCTGCTTCCAGACGCGGTTTGCGATTGGGTGCCGGTGATACCACATGGCACAGGGCACAGGGTTACAGGGCAGATAGCAGATGGCAGAGGGGCGACAGGGCACAGGGCCACAGCGCACATTGCACAGGGCCACAGGGCAAATGGAAAAGGGCCACAGGGCACATGGCAGAGGGCAGATAGCAGATGGCAGATGGGGGATGGCACCTGGTGGGCGGGGATGCTGCTGCGATTCGGTTGTCAAAGAGGGGGTAGAGGGCCGGGGACTACAGGGCCAGGGCCACAGCGCACATTGCACATGGCACATGGCCACAGGGCAAAAGGGCAGATAGCAGAGAGCAGAGGGCAGAGTGGCAGAGGGGCAGAGGGCAGAGGGCCAGAGAGCTACAGGGCACAGGGCCACAGGGCAAAAGGGCAGATAGCAGATAGCAGATGGCAGATGGCAGAGAGGGTGTCCCGCCCGTAGTGGGAAGTTGAGCCCCGCCGCGTGAGCGGGGAGG
>CAYWOF010000256.1:0-4918 GCA_964459825.1 uncultured Phycisphaeraceae bacterium
GGGGCCCCCCGGGGGGCTGGGTCATGCGGGCTCCGTCGCGCGCGGGGCCGAGGATGATACCTCCGCCAGGCGTGCGACGATCGCCGCGTTCACGCCGCGAGAGACGTACTGGCGCATGTTGCGGATGGCGGCCCGGATGGTGCGCGCCTCGCTGGAGCCGTGGGCGATCATGAAGGCGCCGTTGACGCCCAGCAGCGGCGCCCCGCCGTACTCGTGGTAGTCGTTCTTGGCGTAGATGGCCTTGACGATGGGCTCGAGGCGCAGGCCGAGCTCGGGGTCGGTCGTGAAGAGCTCCTGGGCGATCGCGGCGAAGAGGCTCTTGGCCATGCCCTCGGCCATCTTGAGGAGGGTGTTGCCGACGAAGCCGTCGGTGACGACGACGTCGGCGGCGCCGTCGAAGAAATCGCGTCCCTCGATGTACCCGATGTAGTTGAGGCCCGGGGTGGCGCGCAGGAGGTCGCGGGCGCCCTTGATGACGTCGGTGCCCTTGGCCTCCTCGGAGCCGATGTTCATCTGGGCGACGCGGGGGCGCTCGAGGCCGAGGACCTGGCGCGCGTACGTGTCGGCCATGACGCCGTACTGCCAGAGGTGCTCGGCCTTGGGCTCCGGGTTGGCGCCGGCATCGCAGAGGACCACCGGGCCGTGGAACGCGGGAACCGTCACCGCGATGCCGGGCCGGTGCACGCCGGGAAGGCGGCGCATCTCCATGATGGCGGCCGCGACGCAGGCGCCGGTGTTGCCGGCGGACATGACGACGTCGGCGCGGGGCTGACCGGCGTCGGTGGCGCGGGCCGAGCCGAGCCAGGCCATGCGGACGATGGAGGAGTCGGGCTTGGTGCGCACCGCCTTGGCGGGCGACTCGGCCATCTCGATCACCTCGGTGGTGGCGACGATGTCGATGCGCGGGTCGCGGACGGCGCGGTCGGCGAGGACATCCTCGATGACGTCGCGGGCGCCGACGAGCACGAGCCGGTCGTCGGAGGCCAGGAGGGGCAGGGCGTCGATGCACCCCTTCAGGATGGCGTCGGGGGCGTGGTCGCCGCCCATCACGTCGACGGCCAGGCGCATGAGGCTCTCCGCCGGTCAGTCGCGGGAGACACCGATCCCGAGCTTGGGGACGCTGATCTTCAGGCCCGGTCGGACGTACCCGGACTCCGCGCTGGCGCGGTGGTGCAGCTTGGGCATGCCCGAGAGGGGGCAGACCGTCGGCTTGAGGGGCTTGAGGGCGTGGTGGGAACGGCGCCGACGCGTCCGACCGTGGCTCTGTCGAAATGCCGGGAGCATGCGGGGTCCTTCTTCTGAGTGCCGGCCCAGAGGGGGGCCCGGGGCGGGCGAAGGTTAGGGGCAGGGGCGGTGGGTGTCAACGAACGCGGGCCCGCCTGCTGGAACAACGAGGCTGGGGGCGTACACTCCATCGCCCGGGATCATCCCGGGCCGCGTCCGGCGGCGGAGGTCCCTCCGGGGTTCGAGCGCCGCCGGGTCACGCCTCGCTAGCTCAATTGGTAGAGCATCTGACTCTTAATCAGAGGGTTGAAGGTTCGAGTCCTTCGCGGGGCATTCTTGCGCGCCAGCGCCGGCCGCCCCGGGGGTTGGCGCCGATGGCTTCCAAAGCGGGACAGGGGGCCGCGACTCACGCCGATCGATAGGAGTCTGGTTGGGCGGGGGGGCCGGCCCGCGCACTTTTTTTCGAGTTTCCCCTGACGCTCGGGCCCCCAGGAGCGCCACTACCGGTGGCCACGCGCGGACTCGAGACCCATGGATCCACCGACCACCTCTCGCCAGCGCATCGCTTCCCTGCTCGAGGATCTCGGGGGGGTCCGAGCCCCTCCCCCCCAGGGGGCTTCGGCGCGCGATGAGTACTGGCAGCTGGGGCGGGCCACGCTCGTGATCACGACGTACGAGGATCAGACGATCCGGGTGTGCCGGGTGCTGGCGAGCACGAAGTCGCTGCCCCAGATCCTGGACACGATCTGGGAAGCGCACGCGCGCCTGACGGCGGAGCCAGACTCGGCGGGGGGTCCGGACGCGGACCGACCCGGACCGCGTTCGGGGCCCCGCTCGTAGGCACGCCGCGCGGCGGGTACCGGGCGACGAGCGCCAAGCACGGCCCCACGGCCCTGCCGGAGGACCGGCCGGCTGACACGGCCACGCGTCGTGCCCCGGTCGGGCCCGGTGGCCGGCACCGCGCTGGTGGAGCGCGCCCGCCGCGCGAGTGCGGGCGTGATCAACCCAGGTCGCCGGGGTTGCCTCCCAGGTCGGTGTACATGTCAACGAGCACGGCGTGGAACTCATCAAAGGCCTGTGGGTTGATCCGGGGCCGGAGGAGCTGCATCGTCGTGTGGATGTCGAGGATGAGCGATCGCGCGTTGAGTTGCTCGATGGGGTTCATCGGCGGGACGCCGTTGCCGGCGTATGCGTCTTCGATGAGGGCGAACCAACCCTCCAGCGTCTGAGGCTCCGATTCGGGCAACGAACCGATGATGGAGAGCAGGAACCGCAGCAGCTCGATCATGTCCTTGTACGACTCGTCCAGCGGCGGCTCGCCGGTGCTCGCCGCGTGGACCGGGAGCACCGGCGCACCGACCCTGGTCCAGCCCCCTGCACCGCCGAGGGACGCCGCCAGAACCAGGAGGGCGACCGGGGTTGATACCCTAGATTGACGGGCGGTCGGGAGAGGGGGAACCCGGTTCAGAAGGCGCGCAGACCGCCGCCGTTCCGTGGTACACTCACGGGTCGAGGAACGAAACATGATGGACACCTCTCTGGAGTTATCGCGCCCCCGGGAGCACCGTGCCCTCGGTCCCGCGCTCGCGTAGAGAGGCGTTCCACGAACGGGTCGTGTGAGCAACCGCTCACAGTTTTTTGCGGGGGACTCTGGAGCCGCCGGATCGGACGGCGCTGGCCATGCGGGACGTGACGGCGAGCTCAGGATCCGATAGACCCGGCCCCCGGTCGGGCGCACCGGAGGTCCGAAAGCGCGAGGGCGGGTCGGAGCCGGGCATCGAATCGCTGCTGGAGCGGATGCGCGCCGGCGACCGGGAGGCGGGCGCCGAGTTCATGGCGCAGTACGGCCCGCGCCTGCGCCGGCGGATCTGCGGGAAGCTCTCGGCGCCGGTGCGCCGCATCTTCGACTCTCAGGACCTGCTCTCCACCGTGGCGCGTCGGCTCGACGCGTTCGTGCGCTCCGGGCGCCTGGCGGCGACCAGCGAGGACCAGTTGTGGTCGCTCGTCTTCCGGATCGCGGACCACGCCCTGGCGGACAAGGCGCGGGTGAGCCAGCGCCTGCGCCGGGCGGAGGGGGAGGATGGCCCCTTCGCGCGCGCGCTCCTCGAGCGCATGGACCGGGAGGCGGCCCCGGGAGCGCCCGCCGCGGAGATCGAGCTGGCGCGGGTGTTCACCCTGCTCGACGATTCGGTGGACCGAACGATCCTGTCGCTGTGGCTGGCGGACTCGCCCCACGTCGTGACGGCGGAGGCCGTCGGGCTGTCGGCGGGGGCGGTGCGCCAGCGCTGGGGCGTGATCCGGGCGCGCCTGCGCCGGGCCCTGGACGGGGAGTGCGCGGCATGACCACCACGCCCACGGGCGAGCCGGGGCCTCGCGGGCCCGAGCCGACCGAGCTGGAGCGCCTGCTCGAGACCCGCGAGGTCGAGCGCCTCGACGACTCGAGCCTGGCGGGGCTGATCGAGTCGGACGGCCGTTCGCGAATCCGCTGGGGGCTCGGGGTCGCGCTGGAGCGCTACCTCCAGATGTTGCCCGGCCTGCCGGGGCGCCTGGAGCCGCTGGACGCGGCGATCGACGTGACGCTGCGGGCGATGGAGTCGAGCGGGACCCCGCTGGACGCCGCCGCCCGGCAGCTGGCCCTGCGGCATCCGGAGCTGGCGCGCCCGATCCGGGAGGCCCTGGAGCTGGCGCGGGCGGTCCTGGCGACGGGAGAGATCCAGTCCCGCGCCGCGGCGGCGGCCCATCGTGCGCTGCCCTGCGAGTTCGGCCCGCCGATGGCGGATGGGCGGGCCCGGTACGAGCTGCTCGATCTGCTGGGGCGAGGGAGCGGCGGATCGGTCTACCGGGCGGTGGACCGGGCGCTGTCCGAGCCCGATCATCCGGCGCTCGTCGCCGTCAAGGTGCTGGACCCGATCGCGGGCGGCGTGGGCCTGCGCGATCGGTTCGTCGAGGAGGCGACCAAGGCGCGGCGCATCGCGCACCCGAACGTGGTCCGCGTGATCGACCGGGGCGTCTCGGTCGAGGATGAGGACTTCATCGTCTACGAGCTGGTGGCGGGGGGAGACCTCGCCCAGTGGGTGGAGACCCGCGCCACGCTGCCGGTCGCCGAGGCCGTGCGTCTTTGCGTGGGCATCGCCCGGGGTGTGCAGGCGGCGCACGGCGCGGGGCTCGTCCAGTGCGATCTCAAGCCCGGCAACATCCTGCTCACCCCCGAGGGTGAGCCGAGGGTCGCGGACTTCGGGGTGGCGGTGCGCCACGGCCCGCGGGGCGCGGACGACCCGTGGGGGACCGAGGGTGGACGCTTCGGGAACCTCGCATTCATCGCGCCCGAGCAGTACCGGATGGAGGCGGGGTCCCTCGTGCCATCCTCGGACATCTACGCGATCGGCGGGCTGCTCTACTGGCTCCTCACGCGCCGGCTGCCCAACGGCGACACGGCCGAGGCGGTGGACCGGACGCACGATGCCGAGCACGGACGCGTCGCGCCGCCCTCGGCGCGGCGCGTGCGGCCGGAGGTGGACCGCACGCTCGACGCGATCGGCGCCCGTTGCCTGCGCCCGCGCCCCGAGGAGCGGTACGCCTCGGCGGCGCAGCTGGCCGACGATCTGGAGTCCTGGCTGCGCCGGGAGCCGATCCGGTGGACGCGTCCCTCGATGGCTCGCGTCGCGGCCCTGTGGGCGCAGCGCCGCCCGGCGCT
>CAYWOF010000256.1:4928-5681 GCA_964459825.1 uncultured Phycisphaeraceae bacterium
GGCGGGCGCGGTGGGTGCGCTGGGCCTGGCGCTGGTCGCGGGAGTGGGCGGAGTCTGGTACTGGCAGAACCGGGCCGTGGCCGACGCCTGGGAGGCCAAGCTGGCCCAGTCGCGACTCGATAGCACGCGGAAGGACCGGGAGACGATGGCCGGCCTGCTCGGGTTCTTCCTTGCTCGCCTGGAGCCGATGGCCGACGAGGCTCCGTGGGCGCTGCTCCCGATGCTCCCCTACCTCGACTGGCTCCTGGGCACGACGGTGCTGGGCGATCCGGGGCAACAACTGCCCCCGTGGACGGACCGGGTCGAGATCGCGCGCCGGATGCTCGAGCAATCGGAGCGGTCGCTGGGCCGACAGGACCTGTCCACGCTGACGGTCGAGAGCACGCTCGCTTTCTGGCTGATCCGCAAGAACGAGCCCGCGGAGGCGGAGGCCATCCTGGAGCGGAACCGGCGCGACTGGCGCGCCATCCTCGACGGGAACCAGCGATGGCACGGATGGCTGGAGGGGCTGCACGCCGCCGCTACGATCCGGCGCGTGCTGGCGGATTCGGGCGCCGCGCCGGACACGGACGCGACGGCCGCGCTGGAGGCGGGCGCACGAACGATCGAGCGCATCCTGCCGACCTGCCCCCAGGGACCCGCGGACACGCCCTTCCAGCGCACGCTGCGGGAAACGCTGGACCTGCTGGCGGAACCCCGGGCGGCCGGGCGCACGCGGGCCGCCAGCACGACGGGCGGCCGCCCTTGAACGCC
>CAYWOF010000257.1:0-5664 GCA_964459825.1 uncultured Phycisphaeraceae bacterium
GCACCACGGTGGGCAACGGCCAGATCGGGGCCAACGCGACGATGTTCATGGACACGTCGATCACGACGCCGGGGGTGTACCGGTACCGCCTGCAGGCGTTCAACAGCGCGACCAACTCGGCGTGGACGCCCTGGGTGCAGATCACCGTGCCGTGAGGAAGAGGGGTGCGCTGCGCGGGCCGGGAGGCCGCACACCGTCCCGGCCCGCGACGGCGACCGCCGCGGGTCGCGGAAGTCGAAACCGGGGGGCCTGCGAAGAAGGAGATCGCGATGCGTACCGGATGGAATCGAGCGTTGACGGCGCTGGGACTCGCGATGCTGGCGGTGGCGCCGGCCGCGGGGCAGTGTCTCACGGCGACCCAAGTCGCGCGGGTGAATCCGATCGGGGGGGAGGCGCTTGACGTGTTTGGCAGTGCCGTCGCCATCTCGGGCGACACGGCCGTGGTCGGCGCATTCGGCGATGACAACGGGGCCTGGTCGAACAGGGGCTCGGCGTACGTGTTCACGCGCACCGGGGGCGTCTGGAGCCTGCAGGGTTGGCTGGAGGCCTTCGACGGAAACGAGGACGATGAGTTCGGCTGGACCGTCGCGATCGCGGGTGACACGATCGTAGTCGGGGCCAGGAAGGACGACACGGGCGCGGGCGCCGATGCCGGCTCGGCCTACGTCTTCACGCGCTCGGGAATGGCCTGGTCCCGGCAGGCCAAGCTGACGGCTTCGGACGGCGCCTCCGGCGACCGGTTCGGAACCTCGGTCGCGATCGCCGCGGACACGATCGTAGTGGGCGCGGAGGGCGATGACAACGCGGGGGGCGCGGGGGCGGGCGCGGCGTACGTCTTCACGCGCTCGGGCACGGCCTGGACGCAGCAGGCCAAGCTCACGGCCTCGGACGGCGCGACGGGGGACACCCTGGGCTGGTCCATCGCGATCGCGGGCGACACGGCCGTCGTCGGGGCCCGGTACGACGACACCCCAGCGGGTACCGACGCGGGCTCGGCGTACGTGTTCGCGCGCTCGGGCACGGTCTGGTCCCAACAGGCCAAGCTCACGGCCTCCGACGGTGCGCCGAGCGACTGGCTTGGCACCTCCGTCGCGATCGTGGGCGACACGATCGTGGCCGGGGCGAGTCAGGACGACACGCCGGGTGGGTTCAACGCGGGCTCGGCGTACGTCTTCACGCGCGCTGGGACGGTCTGGACGCAGCAGGCCAAGCTCATGGCCTCGGACGGGGCACCGGAGGACAACATGGGGGTGTCCGTCGGGATCGCGGGCGACACGGCCGTGGTCGGGGCGTATTGGGACGACACGCCCGGCGGAGTCAACGCCGGTTCGACCTATGTCTTTGTGCGCTCGGGCACGGTCTGGACGCAGCAGGCCAAGCTCATGGCCTCGGACGGGGCGGCGGGAGACCAGCTGGGTCGCGGCGCGGCGATCGACGGCGACACCCTGCTGGTTGGGGCGCAAGGCGACGATACGCCGGGCGCGGCCAACGCGGGCTCGGCATACGTCCTCACGCGCTCGGGGACGGTCTGGTCGCAGCAGGCCCACCTGCTGGCGGTCGACGAGCGGGGCGACGTGTTTGGCATGTCCCTCGCGATGTCGAGCGACACACTCGTGGTTGGCGCGTGGCCCGATGCACCGACGTACGTGCTGACCCGCTCGGGGACGGAGTGGGTCCAGCAGGCCGAGCTCGTGGGCGCGAACGCGGGCAGTTACCGCACGGGCGTCGCCATCTCGGGCACCACGGTCATCGTCGGGGCCGAGGATGACGCGCCCGCGGGGACCGAGTCGGGCTCGGCCTACGTCTTCACGCGCTCGGGCGCGGTGTGGACGCAACAGGCGAAGCTCACGGCCTCGGATGGTGCGGTCGGCGCCCTCTTCGGCTCATCGGTCGCGATCTCGGGCGACACGGCCGCGGTGGGAGCCTCCGGGGCCGATACACCGGCCGGATCGAACGCCGGCGCGGTGTACGTCTTCACGCGTTCGGGGACGGTGTGGACGCAGCAGGCCAAGCTCCTGGCGCCCGACGGCGCGCCGGACGACGAGTTTGGATTCGCGGTGGCCATGGCGGGGGACACGATCGTGGTCGGCGTGCCCGCGGATGACACGCCCGCCGGCACCAACGCGGGCTCCGTCTACGTGTTCGCACGGGCCGGCACCGTGTGGTCGCTGCAGGCCAAGCTCACGGCCTCGGATGGGGGAAGTTCGGACGACTTTGGCTTCTCCGTGGCGATCGACGCCAACACACTGGTCGTTGGTGCCAAGGGGGGCGAGTCCCCGGTAGCTCCGTTTCCCGGTTGCGCCTACGTCTTCGCGCGATCCGGTGCGACGTGGGCGCAACAAGCCAAGCTGTTTGCCTCCGACGGCGATAGTCTGGCCCTTTTCGGTTGTGCCGTCGCGATCACCGGTGATTACATCGCCGTTGGGGCCCGATGGGCCGACACCCCGGCGGGCTTCGGGGCCGGTTCGGCGTACTTGTTCCAGCGCTCGGGCTCCGTCTGGACGCAGCAGGCCAAGCTCCTGGCCTCGGACGGGGCCGAGTACGATGACTTTGGCTGGTCCGTCGCCATCACGAGTGGCACGGTCGTCGTCGGGGCTCCCGACGACGACGCGCCGTGGCCCTTTACCCAAGGCTCGGCGTCCATCTTCTCCATCGCTCCCGGCCCTCCCCCGATGCCCTCGACGGTGAAGGCGTCGGAGATCTCCCCCGGCGTGGTGAAGGTCACGTGGAAGGACCTGGCGCCGTGCGAGACGGCGTTCGAGTTCCTGCGCGAGATGCGGGTCGGCGCCACCTGGACCAGCGCGGTGGTGGCCGGCTCGAGCCCCGCGCTGTCCGGGATCAACAAGAAGGGCGCCTGGCAGCAGTCCCCGGGTCCCGGCGCGTGGCGCTACTCGGCGCGGGCCATCAACGCCGCAGGCGCCTCGTCGTGGTCGACGCCGGCGGTTGTCAAGCCGGCGGCGCCGTCGGGCCTCGCGGCCGTGTGGGTGGCGGGCGGCGCCGGCCACAACGTCAAGCTCACCTGGGTGGACAACTCGGGCTTCGAGAGCGGGTCCAAGTTCAAGCGGGAGATGCAGTCGGGGTCATCGTGGATCAACAGCACCACGGTGGGCAACGGCCAGATCGGGGCCAACGCGACGATGTTCACGGACCCGACGATCCCGACGCCGGGGGTGTACCGGTACCGCCTGCAGGCGTTCAACAGCGCGACCAACTCGGCGTGGACGCCCTGGGTGCAGATCACCGTGCCGTGAGGAAGGGAAGAAGACCCGCCGCGCGGGCCGGGAGACCGCACACCCTCCCGGCCCGCGTTGACGACCAGATTCCGAACACCGTTTTTCCGTTTTTTCCTTGTCTGATCGGCCCATGCCGCTCGCGGAACTGGGGGAGCCGGAATACGGGTTCCGGTGCGGTCGGTCCGGGTGTGTGCGACCTCGTGGCGCGTTGGTAAAGGAGCGGGTCATGCGCCGATGGTGTGCGATGGCGGCGGGTCTCGTGGGGTCGATCCTGGCGGCGGCTCCCGTCGCGGGCCAGTGCACCAGCGTGTCGGAGGTGGTGCAGCTCCTGGCCTCCGATGGCGGCGCCAGCGACGGCATGGGGATCTCCGTCGCGGCCGCCGGCAACACGGCCGTGGCTGGGGCGTTCTGGGACGACACGCCCGCGGGCGCCAACGCCGGTTCGGCGTACGTGTTCACGCGGAACGCGCTGGGCGTGTGGACCCAGAGCTACAAGATGACGGCCTCGGACGGTGCGGCGAACGACGCCTTCGGCATCTCCGTGGCGATCTCGGGCAACACCATCGTGGTCGGGGCGTGGACCGACGTGACGGCGCCCACCGGAACCCGCACGGGCTCGGCCTATGTCTTCAAGCGTGTCGGATCATCCTGGTACCAGACTCACAAGCTGGTGCCGGCCGATGGCGCGGCCTTCGACCAGTTCGGCTGTGCCGTTGCGGTCTACGAGAAAGACGGGGCGGGCGTGATCGCCGTGGGAGCCAGCGGGGACGACCATCCGAGCGTGGGGAACAACGTCGGCTCGGTCTACACCTACAGCGGCGCGAGCCATGCCTGGACGCCCAGCGACAAGTTATCGGTGGGGTCCCCGGGCGACGAGTTCGGTTCCGCCGTGGCGGTCGCCGGCCCCGGTCCCGGCCCCGGCGCCCATGTGCTCGTGGGCGCCCCCAAGGCGGACACGGCGGCCGGTGCGGATGCGGGCAAGGTGTACGGCTTCGAGTGGTACGACTGGCCCGGCCCGTTGCCGCCCATGGGGATGTACTGGAGAGGCCATGCGATTCCCAATCCCACGGATGGCGCGCCGGGGGACATGCTGGGCTCCTCGGTGGCCATCGCGCCCGAGGTCTTCACGATCCCGCGTCCATTCCCCGAGCCTCCCAGCGTGCAGGAGGGCTGGAGTGCCCGGGTGGGGGTTCCCGGCGACGACACTCCCGCGGGCGCGGACGCAGGCTCCGTGTACAACACCTCTTTCTTCGCATCCACCAGTTTCTTCCCGCCGAGTTGGCAGCAGGGAGGCAAGACAACCGCAACGGACGGCGCTCCCGGTGACCGGTTCGGCACGTCCGTTGCAATGAACGAGTTCGCCTCCGCGGTCGGGGCGTACCAGGACGACACCGCGGGCGGAGCCGACGCGGGCTCGGTGTACGTCTACCGCGCCGGGCAGGTCTGGAAGCTCACGGCCTCCAACGGCGCGACCAACGACTACTTCGGTACTTCCGTCGCCTTGGGGGGCGATCCGCAGGATCCCAATGAGTCGACGATCGTCGTGGGGGCGATCTGGGACGACACGCCGGCCGGCACCGATGCCGGTTCGGCGTACGTCTACTCCGTCGTGGACCTCCCCCCGGCCATGCCGACCATCCTGAGCGCGACCGAGACCTTGCCGGGCCGGGCCGAGATCAAGTGGCGGGACAACTCCCCGTGCGAGACGCAGTTCGACTTCCAGAGGCAGAGCAAGGTGGGCAACACCTGGGGGAGCACCGCGCTGAGCGGTTCCAGCCCCGCGCTCCCGGGGACCGGGGCCACCGAGGAGGAGTACTTCAACCCCGGCAGCGGCTCCTGGCGCTACGCCGTGCGCGCCACCAACGACGCGGGCAGCTCCGCGTGGACGCCCTATCTCGTCGTGAACCCCGCCGCGCCGACGAACCTGAGCGCGACCTGGGTGGCGGGGGGTAACGGCCACAACGTCAAGCTGACCTGGGCGGACAGGTCGGGCTTCGAGAAGGGGTTCAAGGTCAAGCGCCAGCGCCGGGTCGCGGGGGTGTGGACCGAGACCACCACGACGTCGAGCAGCCAGATCGGGGCGAACGCGACCATGTTCATCGACGCGACGGTCCCGAGCGCGGGCGAGTATCGGTTCCGAGCGATGTCGTTCAACGATGGCGGCAAGTCCAAGTGGACCCCCTGGGTCGTGATCACCGTGCCGTAGGCCAGCGGAGATTGTGTTCAGAACGCTCGACGATTCCGGAGGAGTGGACCATGGGATGGCGCAACGTGCTCGGCCTGGCGGCGTCGATTCTGGTGGCGGCGCCGGCCGCGGGCCAGTGTTTCACGGCGATGGAGGTCACGCAGCTTCTCCCGCCGGCGGGGTACGCCGATTGGTTCGGGTTGGCGGTGGCGGTGGATGGGGACACGGCGGTGGTGGGGGCGAGCG
>CAYWOF010000258.1:0-5635 GCA_964459825.1 uncultured Phycisphaeraceae bacterium
TCCTCACCCACCGGCTCTCATAGGACCTGGTACAGAAACTGGGGGCAGGCCACCCCCGGCGACCAGCTGGCCCTGGAAGACCGCGAAGGCACGGACGGCGGGCTGTGAGGGAGCCGGGGAGGTGAGCCCCGCTCCCATGGGGTACCAGTCCGACCCATCCCACATGGCGACACAGGGAGAATCGGCGGTCCCCGCCGAAGCGAATGAGCCACCCACGACGACGAGAGGCGCCAGGGGTCCGGCACCGTCGGCATCCCACGAGATGATCGCCGCCACCGGGGAATCGGTCCCGGCGGGTTCGGACTCCCTCATCCACGCTGGCTCGCACTGGGCAAGCGAGGGCGAGGTGGCGAGGGCCAGCGCCATGCCCAGCCGGATCGAAGCGAAGCGAGCCACGTCGAACCTCCGAACGGATCACGCCCCTCACGGACACCCCAGCGCGAACTCCGTCTGGAAGCAGATGTAGTCGTTCACGTTGCGCATCCCGTTCCCATCGCAGTCGGCGTATGGATCGCCGATCGCGAACTTCGTCTGGAAGCAGATGTAGTCGTTGACGTTGAGGGAGCCCGAGCCGTCGCAGTCGGCGTAGCAGACCGAGGCCTCGCACTCGTCGGGGATCCCGTTGTGGTTGAGGTCCTGGCTGCGTCCGCTGGCGATGTCGCAGTTGTCGGGGTAGAGGTTGTGGTTGCAGTCGGTGCCCTGGTCGGGGACGAAGTCAAAGCCGGTCGGGCGCAGGACGCCCGAGTTGACGCCCATGATGTAGGCCCGGACGAAGTAGCCGTTGTCGGAACGGAACTCGTAGATGCGCGCGTTGGTCAGGTGGAGCGCGCCGGTTCCGGGGAGCGGCGCCGATTCCTGGTCGTGCGTGCGGCTGACGTAGACACTCCCCTCCGGGCCCAGGCGCAGGCACGTGGGCTGGTCGAGCGTCATGACCGTGGCCGTGCCGTTCTGGTTGAACTTGCGGACGAAGGCCCCGGTCGTCCCGTTGAACTCGAGAACGGCGTTGCTCTCTTTGCTGGCGACGAGGAGGTTGCCCGAGCCGGGCAGGAAGAGGAGCCCGCGCGGGGTGTTGAGGCCGCCGGCGCCCGGGGCGACGAAGACGCGGACGAAGCCCCCGGTGACGCCGTCGAACTCCAGCACGCTGTGGTTGGCGCTGGTCACGAAGAGATGGCCGTTCGGACCGAACGCCATGCCGTAGGGGCCCGTGAGGCCGCCGGCGCCGGAGGCGACGAGGAACCCCTGGAAACCGCCGGTGGCGCCGTCGTACCGCAGGACGGCGTGGTTGCCCCCGCTGGCGACCAGCAGGGTCCCCGGCTGCGTGTAGATCATGGCGCCCGGATCGGCCAGGCCGCCCGCGCCCGGCGCGACGAGGTTCCGCACGAACTGGCCGTCGGCGGCGAACTCCATCACCCGGCTGTCCAGCCCGCTGGTGACGAGGATGCGCCGGTCGGCGGTGATGATGAGGTCCCGCCCCTCCGCGATGCCCGCGTCGGCGGAGAGTCGCGTCTGGGTCCCCAGCTCGTGCAGGTACTCGCGCAGGATCGGCTGCTCCTTGCTCGTCAGCCAGATGTTGTGCGACTGGTCGAGCTCGACGAGGTCGGTCGCGCCATCGTTGTCGCAGTCCTCGACCGCGTCCGGGACGATGTTGCGGTTCAGGTCCAGTCCCATGTTCTGGGCGATCTCCTTGTAGTCGAGCACGCCGTTGCTGTTCGCGTCGGGCTCGCACTCGTCGGGGATGTTGTTGGCGTTCCAGTCCACGCTGACCGGCGCCGTGGGCACGCCCACGAAGAACGCGTCGACGCCGCCCTCGACGACGGACTGCGGGTTGGAGTCGTTGATCGTGAAGCGGACACGGAACGTGGAGCTGGGCGACAGCCCGGCCGCGGCGAGGGCGCCGGGCGTGACCACGTGGGTGCGCCAGTCGAGCCCGCCGTTGGTGGCGTGCGTGGCCACCGTCGCCCAGGGACCGGCGAGTCCCGTGGCGCTGGCCTCGACGAGAATCCGGTCGGCGCCGTTCTCGTTCGTCAGGTTGAGGTAGTAGGAGTACCCGATGCTCAGTCCGCCCGCGGAAAGGTCCAGATTGGGGGAGGTGACGCGTGTGGCGCCGTTGTCCACATCGGTGTTGCCCGGCGCGTTCTGCGTCAGCAGGCACCGCCCGGACCCGTCCGCGTCCGACTCGGGATCGTACTGCCAGCCCGGATCGTTGACCGGCACCCCGCGTTCCCAGTTGCCGGCCGTCGCGCCGAGGTTCTCCACCGCCCACCCCAGATCGGTCTCGAAGCTGTCGTGGAAGGCCACGCTCCCCCACGACGCGACGAAGTCGAGGTCGTCGGGCCGGCCGTTCTGGTTGCAGTCGGGGTCGCACGGATCGGGGATCCCGTTGCCGTTGAGGTCCGTCACCAGGCCGAGCGCGATCTCCTGCGGGTCGAGGATGCCGTTGCCGTTGCAGTCCTCGCACTCATCGGGAACGCCGTTGGCGTTGGTGTCGGTGCTGAAGCCGGAGGTGATGTCGCCGGCGTCGGGCACGCCGTTGCCGTTGCAGTCGTCGGCGACGCAGCCGCGCGCGAAGATGTAGTCCTCCATGATCTGCTGGCAGACGGCGTGGAAGCGGGCGTCCATGTTGGCCTCGCCCCCGGTGAACGTCTGCCCGCAGTACGACATGATCGTGCCGCGCGTCACCGTCGTGTTCTCGTCGTCGCACTCGTCCAGTCCCAGGTCGTGCGTGTGGGGGGTGGCGCAGTTGTGCCCGAGCTCGTGGGCGGTCACCATGAAATCGCGGTTGAAGACGCTGGGCGTGTCGGGATCGGCAAAGTAGCCCAGGATGTAGCCGGCCCAGGAGTACGAGTTGTTGTTGCACAGCCCGTTGAGGTAGGCGACGCCGCCGGCCGAGAGATTGCGCCGGCCCGCGAAGTACTGGGCCACGTCCCGGGGGACGCTCTGCATGTTGTTGTTCCAGTGCTCGCGGAACTGGCCGAGCGGGTCCTCGCTCGGATAGAGGCCGCTCGGGTGATCCCACAGGCGGACGTAGGTGAGGTCCACCCAGGTGTTCACGTCGCGCACGTAGATGTCGCTGATGAGCGCGTAGACCTGCGTGACGTACGCCGCGGCGGCGTTGAGGTCGTTGAACAGCAGGTAGTACTCGTAGTCGGTCTCGACGGCGACCTCGATCTGCTTGAGGCCGTGGATCGGCGTGGCCCGGGCCTGGACCGGGCGCTGGCGCGAGCGGGCGCCCGGCGCCGAGGTGTCCACCCCGCACGAGACCGGCAGCCCGCCGCCCGTGGGACCCGGACCCGACCCGCCCGGGAACACGACGAGCTCATCCTCGCCCAGGTCGACGCGCCCGCCCCCGCGCGACGAGATGAAGTAGGACGGCCCGGCGGGCCCCAGGTCCACGCGTCCGGCGCTGCCCCACGGAGAGATGGACAGGAACACGTGCGAGTCGCCGCTCCCGCGCACCGACCCGCGGAAGAGGAGCACCGAGGCGGGGTCAAAGGGCAGCGGCTCGTCCGGCCCGTGACGCCGGCCGACCACGAACCGCGTGTTCGGGGTGGTGACCCGGAACGGCGTGACCTGCAGGTCGACCGTCAGGTCGGGACGCACCGGGAACCGCTCGATCAGCACCGGCCCGCGCGCGGCGGCCAGGTCCTGCACCATCCCGGGGTCGAATCGGATCACCGTCAGCCCGGGCTGCGCCGCCCGCGCCGGCGCGAAGACCTGCCCGACGGCCCGGGGCGCGGGCGCCGCCCCCCGGTCCGGACGCGCGATGGCCGCGGGTGGACTGGAGAGCACGACCAGCCCGAGCCCGAGAACGGCCGAGAGCGTGCGCGCACGATGACTGCGAATGGACATGGATTGATCATCCTGGGTGAAAGGTCCGACGCGGGATCGGGGCATGGCGATGACCACGGACCCCACGAGTAGCGAGACCGTCAACCTCGGGAGTCGGACCGCCTGGCGACGGACTGGCTCCTGCTCGAACGCCACCATAGCAGGCCGAGGGGCCCGCCACAAGGGCTTCTCGGCCCCGCGCGCGTCCGAAAACACCGGCCCCCCTTTCGCGCCAATGGGGTCCGATCGAGCGCCGAACGCCCATCGCGGGGGCCGCCCGCCCTACTTGATGGAGAGCATCTCGCGATAGGTCGGGAGCGGCCAGTAGTCCTCGGCGACGCGCGTCTCCAGCTCGTCGCCCACCTCCCGCAGGGCCGTCATGGCGGGAAGGACCGTGTCCCGGATTTGGGCGGCGTGCTTGAGGGCGTCGGAATCGGCGGCTTGGTGGGCCAGGGCGCCCTCCAGCGTCGCGATGGCCTGTCGCAGACGCCCGCAGACGGCCGCGTGGTCTTCCAGTTCGGCGCGGAGGTCTCCCGGATCGACGCCGACGCCGACGGTGGCGCCGACGGTCCCGGCGAGCTCCGCCTGGTGCCGGAGCGCCGCGGGGAGGATCTGGGTTCGGGCCATGGAGACCATGGTCTCGGCCTCGATGACGACCTGCTTGACGTACTTCTCGGCGAAGATGTGGGCCCGGCTCTCGAGCTCCTGCTTGCTCAGCACGCTGTGCCGCTTGAAGAGCTCGAGCGCCTTCCTGGAGCGCAGGGGCGCCAGCGCATCGACCGTCGTTTTCAGGTTGGGCAGCCCGCGCCGCGCCGCCTCGGCGTGCCAGGACGGGTCGTAGTTGTCGCCGTTGAAGAGCACGCGCTTGTGCTCCTTGATGATGGCCTGGAGGACCGTCGCGACTGCGCCCTGGAGCCTGGCGTCGGCCTCGGCGCCGCGGGCCTTGCCGCCCAGCGCCCTCTCCAGCTCGTCGGCGACGTGCTCCAGCGACTCGGCGACGATGGTGTTCAGCACCGTCACCGGCCAGGCCACGGCCGACGAGGAGCCCACGGCCCGGAACTCGAACTTGTTGCCCGTGAAGGCGAACGGCGAGGTGCGGTTGCGGTCGCCCGAGTGGCGCGGGATCTGCGGGAGCGTGCGCGCCCCCAGCTCCAGCTTGCCACCCTTGATCGTGCTCCTGGGCAGGCCCGACTCGAGCTGCCCGATGATGTCCATGAGCATGTCGCCCAGGAAGATCGAGATGATCGCGGGCGGCGCCTCGTTGGCGCCGAGCCGATGGTCGTTGGCCGCGGAGGCCACGCTGGCCCGGAGCAGGTCGGCGTGCAGATCCACGGCGCGGATGACGGCGCAGAGGAAGACGAGGAACTGCATGTTCGTGTGCGTCTCGTCGCGCGGGTCGAGCAGGTTCACGCCCGTGTCGGTGGACATCGACCAGTTGCAGTGTTTGCCCGAGCCGTTGATCCCCCGGAAGGGCTTCTCGTGCAGGACACACTGCAGGCCGTATCGCGCGGCGACCCGCTTGAGCGTCTCCATGATCAGCATCTGGTGGTCGGCGGCGATGTTGGCGTTCTCGAAGTAGGGGGCGAGCTCGAACTGCCCCGGGGCGACCTCGTTGTGGCGCGTCTTGACCGGGACGCCCAGCCGGTACAGCTCCCGCTCGCTGTCGGCCATGAACGAGAGCACACGCCCCGGGATGGCCCCGAAGTAGTGGTCCTCCAGCTGCTGGCCCTTCGGCGGGCGGGCGCCGAAGAGCGTCCGGTCGCACGTGAGCAGGTCCGGACGCCCGTAGTAGAAGTTGCGGTCGATC
>CAYWOF010000259.1:0-5631 GCA_964459825.1 uncultured Phycisphaeraceae bacterium
GATCACGGAGGTCAGCCCGACGCCGAGCGTGATGCCGGTCTTGGCGCTGATGTAAAGGTTGGTGGCGGAGAGGATCCCGCCCAGCAGGAAGCCGGTGGCGGCGGCGCGGAAGGTGAGCTGGGGCATGTCGCCCCGGAAGACGTTGGAGAGCCACCAGCGGTCCTTCTCCTCGACGGACCAGTCGCGGATCTGTTCTTCGGTCAGGTGCTGGAGTGCCATGCGGGTCTCGGGGCTCCCTGGGAGGACTTCAACACGGCGGACACGGCGGCGGGGAGAGAAGCCACGGATGAACACCGGTGCACGCGGATCGGGGAGAGGAGGGCGGATGGCCCGATGCGGCGTGCCCGCGTCCCTGGTGCCCAGCGCCCACACGGCCCGACCACTCGATCCGTGTTCATCGGTGCCGATCCGTGGCGATCCCTCCGGAGTCAGTCGGAATCAGTGCACGCCGGCGGACCTGTCGCGCGTCCACTCGAAGACGGCCTTGTGCAGCTCCTGGCCATCCTTCGTGCTGGTCCACTCCTGCCTGAAGTGGTCCGAGTCCTGGATGGTGACGACGAGGGAGCTCATGGCGGCCTCGCCGGCGGCGCGGTTGCAGCAGTCCTGGTACTTGAAGACCAGGCCCTTGTCCGGGTGGTCGCAGCGCATGCGCGGCTGGTTGCCCATCGTGCAGTAATGGGTGCAGACGATGGCGGGGCCGTCCATGTGGTAGACGGTGAGCATCTCGTGGGGCGTGCCCGGGAAGAGCGTCTCGGCGATGGCGTGGCCGCCGGAGGTGACCCGGTAAGTGACCGTGCCGTCGGGCTTGCCATCCCTGTCGGCGTCGGGCGTGTGCCACGTGCCGGCGAGGGCCTTGAGGACGTCGAGCGCCGGCGCGGGGGTCTTGGTGGGCTCCCCCTCGGGGCGCAGGGCGGGGGCGGCCGCGAGCGCCGCGATGACCGATCCGGCGAGGAGGGCGAGCGCGAGCGTGCGGCGTGACATGGTTGCTCCTTGTTTCGGGGCGCTCGGACCTGCCCGCGACGGCCTCAACCGCCGGCGCCGCCTGAGAGGAGGCCGATGGCGGTGGCGGTCATGGCGACCAGCGCCTTGATGATCGACTCGCCGGCGATCAGGCCGCAGGCGAGCGGGATGGCGTATTTGTCGGACGACTTGCGGTTAACCAGTTCCCAGAGCGCGACGATGGTGGCGCCGATCATGAAACCGACGGCGTTGCTGAAGAACACAACCCAGGAGAGGCCCAGGCCCATGGCCGAGGGCAGGTAGCGCCGGTGCCTGGGCGGCGTGAAGCGCTCGATGACCGGGAGGGCGATGCCCACGAGGGCGCCGATGAGGATGGCCCACTGGGCGCTGGCGGGCAGGTAGTCGATGCCCTTGGTCAGCACGCGCGCGACGGCCTCCCACGTGCGCGTGGACGGCGCGGCGAACTTCTCGAGGGCCGCCTTGTCGGGGATCATCAGGAACCAGATGGGCACGATGGCGATCGTGCCGAAGAAGACCCCGATGAACTGGGCGAGGAACTGCTTGCGCGGGTTGGCGCCCAGGAGGTAGCCGCTCTTGAGGTCGGTGAGCAGGTCGGCCGAGCCGATGGCGCTGTTGGCCGCGATGCCGGCGGAGGCGAGGTTCTGGGTGATCTGCCCCGGGTGGAAGACGGCGAACAGGAGCTGCATCACCTTGCCCATGGCGCCGATCGGGGTGGTGTCGGTCTCGCCGGTGGCGCGGCTGGCCACGAGCGAGAGCACGAACGACATCGCGATGGCGATGAGACCGGCCCACCACGAGATGTGGAAGGCGATGATCTGCAGCGCGAGCATGGCGATGGCGATGGGGACCATCCCGGCCAACATCCAGACGAAGGGGACCTCGATCCGACGCATGCGCTCGTCGATGTCGCCGCCGACCTGGTCGGTTCCCCGGCCCAGCCCGGTGAACGCGCGCACGATCGTCTTCCACTGGAGGGCCACCGCCGTCAGGCTGGCGAACACCATCACCGCCGTGCCACCCCAGAGGGACCAGGTCGTGAACCGCAGCGCCGTTCCCGCGGAGTTCAGGTCGATGTTGCGTATCACGGTCTCGCTGGCCCGGGCCGCGTCGAAGGTGACGGCGCCGGCGGCGTCGCGCGCCCACCCGGAGCCCGCGGTGGCCACGTCCCTGGCGACGAGCCACGGCCCCACCACGAAGTAGAGCAGCACCGACCCGATGAACATGGACAGGCACACGCGCATGCGCGTGATGACGCCGGCGGCGATCAGGAGGACGCTGGGCTCGAAGCCGAGCGCCGGGATCTGCTTCTCGTGGATCTGGTAGATCCCGTGCTCGGGGACCAGTTCCGGGATGCGCCACGGCAGGATCCGGTCCAGGAACCCCAGCGTCTCCTTGGGCGTGTTGGCGATACCGACGATCGCGCCGGCGGCGATGCCGATGATGAGCGTGTAGGCCTTCTCCATCGCCTCGCGACCCTGGCTGGAGAGGCTGCGCAGCGTCTCGGCCGAGGCCACGCCCGATGGGAAGCGCAGCTGCTCGTGGTTGATCATCTGGCGCTTGAGCGGGATCGCCAGGAAGACGCCCATCAGACCGGTGCAGAGCGTGAACGCGACGACCACCCAGACCGGCTGGATGTCCCAGTTCTTGACGTCCGCGGCCGTCTTCCCCTCGGGCACGACCGCCAGCAGCAGGAGCGCCCCGAACATGGTGCCGATGGTCGAGCCCGTCGAGTAGCCCGCGGCGGAAGCCGTGGACTGCATGCAGTTGTTCTCGAGGATCGACATGGGGCTCAGGCGCCCGCCCGAGACGGCACGGAAGCCGTTCCAGATCACGAACGAGAGCACGCAGGCCGTGATCGCGACGCCGAAGCCCCAGCCGATGGCGAGCGTGGTGTAGAGGTTCGACGCCGCCATCAGCATGCCCAGGATGCCGCCCATGAGGACGGCCCGGAGGGTCAGCTGGGGCATCCGGTCGCCCCGGTAGACGTTCTGGAACCACCAGCGGTCCTTTTCCTCCGGGCTGGCCTCCGGTGGAGGGGGCGGGGGGGCGCCGGGGACATCGGCGGGCGCGGGTGACGGGGGCGTGGTGTCGGCCATGGGGGTGGCGGGCTCCGCTGCTCAAGGGCCGGAGAGGTGGTGCCCCGGCCGCTGGGCCACGGTACAGAAACCGGAGCCACGGGGCAAGGTGCTGCGCCGCCGGGTGATACCGGCGGGGTGGGGATCGGGTGTCACACGGTGGGCGCGGCCGTCAATCGAACGAGGGGTGATCCAGGAAGATCGGCACCTGCGCCGTGTAGAGGCCGGCCTGGGTGGTGGACGTCTGACGCCAGGCGGGGTCCGACTGGATGCGCGTGAGCTGCGCCACGGCCGCCCCGGTGAAGGCCCCGCCGCCGTCGGTCTGGGTGGTCACGATGGAGATGGAGTAGAAGCGGAAGGCGGCGTTGGAGTTGATCTTGGCCAGCACGGCGGGGATCTGGTCGGCCCGGAAGTCCTTGCGCGCCAGGGGGTTCAGCGGCCCCAGCGGTCCCTGGAGCACCGTGCCGTCGGAGAAGTGGAACTTGACGTTGTAGGTGAACGCCACGTTGTGGCCGACGGAGGCGTAGGGGTTGAGGATCGAGACGGTCTCGAAGTGGGTGGTGCCGGCGCGGGTGGGGTCCATGAAGCCGCCGGCGAAGTAGAGCCGCTGCGTGGAGTAGGTCGCGAACGGGGTGGTCATGGTGTCCCCGTTCTGCTCGAGCGTCCACTGGGCGCTGACGGGCGTGACCCCGTTGGCCGCCCGGTAGCGGATGGAGAACCACTGGTCGCGCGGGAGGTTGACGTTCGCGGCCGCCAGGTCGTAGTCCAGCCGACGGACCGAGGTGGTGAGCAGCGCGGCGTTGCCGGAGAGGATGGTGCCGTTGGTCAGGATGAAGTCGAAGTTGACGATGACGGCCGCGGGCGAGCCGGCGGTGTAGGTCAGGCTGATGATCGACGAGCCCGTGGTGGGCACCATGGCCGCGGCGAGGTACCCCTCGGCCTTGCCGGACAGGGCGGTGCCGCCGCCGGTGGCGCCGTTGGTGGTCACGGGGTTGGCGCCGAAGTTGAACTCGTAGCTGCTGAGGGCGGCGATGATGGGTCCGGTGGAGGTGATGCGGACGGAGAATCGGCCGTTGGGGATGATGCCGGTGTGGTGGATGTTGATGCCGCCGCGCCGGTAGGACTCGAGGGGCAGGCTGATGACCTTGGGCACCGGGTTGGCGCCGGAGTAGACGGCGATGTTGACGGTGATGTCGGCGTTGCTGAGGTTCTGCCAGACGAGGAAGGCCCGGTGGCCGGGGCCCTTCTCGCCATCGCCGAAGTTCCAGTTCTTGAGCGTGCCCTCGGTGAGGCCGGACGTGACCAGGTAGGACTCCTCGAGGGTGACGCCGAAGTCCCGGTGGTTGAGCGTGGCCTGGAGCGGGAGCGTGGAGCGGACCTCGATGGCGTAGCCGACGCCCGAGCGGACCAGGTTGAGGCCGGCGTTGGCGGCGTCCGAGACCACCAGCCGGGTTCGCGCGTTCCTCCCGATGACCCCGGTGGCGATGACGCCGTCGCGGATGCCGTCCTCGTAGCGCACGATGACCTGGTAGTGGTTGGCCGCGGAAGGGTTGGCGTTGACCAGGTCGAGGCGCTCGACGATGTTGGCGCCGCGGAAGCCCTCGGGGTAGTACACGGCCCGCTCGTAGAACCGGGCCACGTTCCTGGGCTTGACGACCTCGATGTCCACGATGCGGACGAGGGTGTCCTCCGTCGGGCCGACGTTGGGGTTGTACGCGTTGGTGACGGGCACCTCGTCGTAGAGCGACCCCTCGGAGCCGGTGAGCTCGAGGTCGAGGTCCTCGGTGTTGAGGGCCCCGATCGCCTGGACGATGCTCCATCCCTGGATGACGCGCCCGAAGACCGTGAAGCCGCCGTTCTGCGAGTCGAGGAACGCGGGCGGGCCGCTGTTGTCCCGCATGTTGAAGAAGAACTGGCTGGTGGCGGAGTTCGGGTTGCCCCCGAGCTTGGCCATGGAGATGGTGCGCTCGATGTTGGACCGGGTGGCGCTGAACTCGTTGACGATGGGCGGGTCGGTCGGGACGTCCGACTCCCCATCCTCATCCGTGAACTTGAAGCCGCCCATCTGGACCACGAAGTCCACGCCGCCCGACAGGTCGGCGGCCCGGTGGGAGAAGACGTCCTCGTAGTCGCCATCCCGGATGTAGTTGAGGAAGTTCTGGACCGTGATCGGCGCCGGGGCGCCCCCGTTCGGCCCGGAGACGTCGAACATCTCGATGTCCACGATCCCCAGGTTGGTCTGCATCCGGACGACCGTGTTGAGGGGGCTGGCCAGCGAGGCGATCGCCGGGAAGTTGCCCAGGAACGGCCCCACGTAGAGCAGCTTCCGCTCCTCCAGGGGCTCCATCAGCTCGGGCCGGCGCCCGGCGAGGCGGTCCGACGCGGCGGATGCGTTCCCCGAATCCAGACGTGCGTCACGATTCCACCAACGCGCCATGCGCTTCTCCTTGGCTACCCGGCTCTTGCGTACCCCTCCCGGCCCCGAACGGCCCACCCGGGCGAGCCCCGCTTGGAGCCCTCCGCCGTCCCCATGGAACGGTACACCCCGATCGGGAGGGGAGCAAGGCTCGGGCGT
>CAYWOF010000260.1:0-3088 GCA_964459825.1 uncultured Phycisphaeraceae bacterium
AGGGCGCAGACCCGAGGCGGACGTCGTCGTGGGCACGACGCGCGGGATGGTGGAGGACCTGGCCTGGCGTCACGGGCTGCCCCGGGATCGCCTGGCCGTCGTGCCCAACTACGTGTGCGCGCCCGGCGCCGAAACGGACGAAGCGCGCGAGCCCTTCACGATCCTGTGGGCCGGCAGGCTGGTGCGCCAGAAGCGCGTCGATCGGCTGATCGATGCGGTGGCCCTCCTGCCGGGGTCGCTGCGCGAGCTGGTCACGCTGCGCTTGGTCGGGTCGGGCCCCCTGGAGGCGGAGCTTCGCGCCCGGGGCGCGGCGGCCGGCCTGCGCGTGGAGTTCGAGCCGAGGATGGCGCACGCGCAGCTGCTGGAGCGGATGCGCCGGTGCGCCGTGTACGCGCAGGCCTCGGACTACGAGGGCCATCCCAAGACGGTGCTGGAGGCCATGGCGAGCGGGTGCCCCGTGGCGGTGTGCGCGACGCCCGGGCTCGGCGAGACCGTGCGCGACGGCGTCACCGGCCTGCTGGCCGAGCCCACGCCCGGCGACCTGGCGGCCGCGCTGCAGCGCCTGCTGGAGGATCCGGCCTTTGCCCGGCGCCTGGGGCGAGCTGGGGGCGCGCGCGTGCGCGACGAGTGCGGGCTCGAGCGGATCGTGGAGCGGGAGGCCGAGGTCTACCGGTCGGCCCTGGCGCGCGGGGCCGGGCGGGGCCAGGGATCCGGCCCGATCGACGCGGGCACGGCGGTGCGCTGGGACCCGGCCCTGCCGGGGGCGACGCACGAGCGGAGCGTGGAGGCCTGGTCGCGCTCGGTGCGGGCCTTCGCACGCCGGCTCCCGCCCCGCGAGCGAGCGCGCTTCGCGCTCGCGCTCGACGATCCGCTGTACAAGCTCCAGGGAGAGGCGGCCGTCGAGGCCGAGGGGGGGCTGCACCCCAAGCACCGGCTGATGCGGTACCACGACTTCTTCACGGAGCGCGTCAGCGCGGGAGAACGCGTGATCGACCTCGGGAGCGGGGTGGGCGCGCTCGCGGCGTCGATCGCCGAGCGCGCGGGAGGCGGCCGGGGCGCCCGGGTGGTCGGCGTGGACTGGTCGGAGGCCAGCGTCGAACGATCGCGGCGCCTGGGCGCCGAGCGGGGGCTGGCGGCCCGTCTCGAGTTCCTGCTCGGGGATATCCGCGAGGTGCGTGCCGAGGGGCGCTTCGACGCCGTCGTGCTCTCGAACGTGCTGGAGCACCTGGAGAGCCGGCCGGGGCTGCTGCGCCGCTGGCGCGAGTGGTACGAGCCCGCGCGGTTCCTGGTCCGCGTCCCGGCGATCGATCGCGAGTGGCGGGTGCCGTACAAGCGGGAGCTGGGCGTCGAGTGGCGCCTCGACCCGACCCACGACACCGAGTACACGGAGTCGCAGCTGCGCTCGGAGCTGGCGCAGGCGGGCCTGCGGATCACGGAGTTGGTGGCGCGCTGGGGCGAGTACTGGGCTCGGGCCGAGCCCGCGTGACGGCCCGGCGGCAAGGAGGCAGGACCCGTGCATGAGCGGCTCGTCGAACTCCTGATGGCCCCGGCGCCGCCCTCCGGCGCGCCGACGGGCGCCCGGTCGCTGGCGCTCCACGCGTGGGAGGGCGAGGGCGACCGGGTGACCACGGGCGTGCTGGCGGCGCCCGATGGGCGGTGGTGGTGGGTCGCCGGTGGCGTGCCCCGCCTCCTCCCGCCATCGATGTACCGGAACCCGGCCCTGGAGGAGCGATTCGCCGGCACGCTCCGGCGCCTCGGCCTTGCGCCACTGGACAGGGCGCCCGGGCGGCGCGGGCGTCTCGACCGGGTGCAGCGCAGGACGATCGACCGGTTCGGGGCCGAGTGGCTCACGTTCCGCGACTGGGGCTACCACGGGACCGCCCCCGGCCAGGACGAGGACGGCTATCGCGGCGGCCTCTGGTCCGACACGCAGCGCGCGTTCCGCACCAAGACCTTCCTCGAGGGGCGGATCGAGGGGCGCCGGTGCCTGGACGCCGGGTGCGGCAACGGGCGCTTCACGGCCGCGGCGCTGGCCTGCGGCGCCCGCGAGGTGATCGCGCTGGACATCGGATGGGGCGTGGACGCGACGCACGAGCGGTTGGGGGACGACCCGCGCGTCCACGTCGTGCAGGCGAGCCTGTTCGACCCGCCGGTGCGCCCGGTGGAGGTGGCGTTCTCGATCGGCGTGCTAATGCACACGGGCGACGCGCCCCGGGCCTTCGCGTCGGTCGCGCGCTGCGTCGCGCCGGGCGGCCTCATGGCCGTGCGGATGTACCACCGGGGCAACTGGGCCTACGAGGCCGTCGATGGCTCGATCCGCGCGCTGACGACGCGCCTGGGCAAGCCGATGCAGATGCGCTTCGCCCGGGCGATGGCCCGCCTCGGACGCACGCTGGCCCGGCTCGATCGGCGTCGCCCGGGCGTGCGCCGGGCCTGGTACCAGGTGCTGCGAAACTGGCCGACGGTGCACCACAATCTCGACTGGTGGAGCGCCCCGACGGCCTCGCACCACACGGCGCCCGAGGTGGCGCGATGGGGCGAGGCGGCCGGTCTGCGGGTCGTGCACGCCGAGCCGGACCGCGAGGGCGGGCGGTACGGCTTCTGGGAGTGGCCCGAGGCCCTGACCATGCTGTTCGAGCGTGAGCCGCTGGCCTGCGCCGCGCCGGCGGACGGCGATCCGGTGATCCGCGTCATCGGGCCGCGCGGGGCCGGCGCCGCGGGCGCGCGACGGGAGGTGGCCGGATGAGCCGTGCCTCGATGGAACCGGGGGCCGAGCCGGGGGCGCCCGCCGGCGAGCGGGCCCTGGGCGATGCGGAGCTGGTCGATCTGCTGGAGGCGGAGCTCGAGCGCCGACGCTCGACGCGCCTCATCCGGGCGCCGCGCGATCGCTGCGTCGAGGAGCTGGCCTTCCTGCAGCGCCTGGACCGAGCGGTCCAGCACCACCTCAACATCGTGGCGGCCAAGGCGTACGGGGGGCGCCACCCGAAGCACTGGCTGTGGCGCTCGCACAAGGAGTGGATCCTCGAGCGCGTGCGCCCCGGCGAGCGCGTGCTCGACGTGGGGTGCGGGGCCAGCGCCTACCTGCTGT
>CAYWOF010000260.1:3098-5621 GCA_964459825.1 uncultured Phycisphaeraceae bacterium
CGGGTGACGGCGTGCGACATCAACCCCGCGCGGATCGCGCAGGCGCGCGGGATCATGGCCCACGAGAACCTCGCCTTCGAGGTGCGGGACGTGACGCGGCGGGCGCCGGCGCGCCCGTACGACGTGGTGATCTGCTCCCACGTCATCGAGCACCTGGACGACCCGGTCGCGCTGCTGGCGGCCCTGCGCCAGAACGCGCCGCGCCTGCTGGTCGCCGTCCCGCCGGAGGACAGCCGCTGGCAGAAGGTCATGTTCCGCGACCTGGGCCTGCGCTGGAAGGACGACGAGGACCACCGGCGCGAGTACACGCCGGCGTTGCTGCGCGAGCAGGTCGAGGCCGCGGGGTGGCGCCTCACCGAGCTGCACGCGGGGATCGACATCAAGGGCGCGGCCGAGCGGGGTGGGGCGTGAGCGCCCCGGGGGCCGTCGCGGCGCCGGACCGGGTGGAGGCGGTCTCGCGCGAGTTCAACTACGCCAACCGCTGCCGCGTGTTCCGGGGGAAGCTCTGGGGCGAGACCTACCCGCCCGAGCAGCGCGTGTACGCGAGGATCGTGCCGCGCCGGAACGACCGCGTGATGGCGCTGGCGCGCGAGGTCTCGCCGCGCCGGCGCGTGCTCGACCTCGGGTGCGGGTTCGGGGACCTGCTCTACGGGCTGCGCGACGACTTCGCCGAGCTCTACGGGGCCGACCCGTCGGCGGAGATGGTGGCGCACGCCACCGAGAACCTGCGCGCCCGGGCCGTCGCCACGCCGTTCCGCGTCGTGCGCGCGCTCGCCGAGGCGCTCCCGTTCGACGATGGCCTCTTCGACGCCGTCGTGACCACGGACACGTACGAGCACATCCACGTGGACCAGCGCGAGCGCGCGCTGTCGGAGATCCAGCGCGTGCTCCGGCCGGGCGGGCGCCTGGTCCTCGTGACGCCCTCCCACCGGGTCATCAACGCCTGGGCCGTCCTCGACAACATCCTGACGCTCCCGCGCCAGGTCCGCGAGGGCAAGGGCGTGCGGATCGTCGGCACGACGCCCAAGGCCTACACGGAGGTGTTCTGCACGCCGGGCGGCCTGCGGCGCGACCTCCGGCGCGCGGGGCTGGAGCTGGAGCGGTTCGAGCGGATCTGCTTCTATCCCGCGCCCGAGCGTCCGGGGTTCCTGCAGGCGTACCTGCCCTGGTTCTTCCGGCGCCCGCGCCTCTACCGCCTGCTCGAGGGCACGTTCGCCGGCGTCGAGCGCCTGCGCCTGCTGAACCAGAAGATGCTCGTGTGCTGCCGCAAGCCGGACGAGGGCCCGGCGCGGGAGGAGTGACGCGGTGTGCGGCGTGCTGGCGGTCATCGGGCCGGGCGAGCGTCCGCGGGGCTGGGAGGCCGCGCTGGCCCGGCTGACCCCGCGCGGGCCCGACGGGCGCGCCACGTGGGAAGCGCCCTCGGGCCGGGCCCGGCTCGGGCACACGCGCCTGGCGATCCAGGACCTGACCGACGCCGCGGCCCAGCCGATGCTGTCCGCGGACGGGCGGCTGGCCCTCTCGTACAACGGCGAGATCTACAACGCGCCGTCCCTCCGACGCGCGCTGGAGCGCGAGGGCCGCGCGTTCCGTTCGCGCAGCGACACGGAGGTCATCCTCCACGGCCTCGGCACGTGGGGCCTGGGCGGGCTGCTCGATCGCCTCTGCGGGATGTTCGCGTTCGTGGCGTGGGACGAGACCGCGGGCGAGGCCGTCGCGGCGGTGGACCCCGCGGGGATGAAGCCGCTCACGTGGGCGATGGCGGGTGGACGTCTGCACCTGGCCTCGACGTGCGACGCCCTGCGCGAGGCGCTGCCCGCGCGTCCGGCGCTCGACCCGGAAGGCCTCTGCCACGTGCTCTGCCACGGATACTGCCCGGCGCCGGCGACGGTCTGGCGCACCCTCGGCAAGCTCGAGCCCGGCCAGGCCCTGCGCTTCCGGCCCGGCGAGGCGCTGCCCACCGTGTGGCGCTACTGGACCGCGCCGGAGAGCCTCCGGACGCCGGGCGCGGACGAGGGTGAGGAGTTCGCGACGCTCTGGGAGCGCGTCGTCGCCGAGCACATGCTCTCCGATGTCCCCGTGGGCCTGCTCCTCTCCGGAGGCCTGGACAGCGCCGCGGTGGGGCTGGCCCTCGCCCGCGCCGGGCATCGCCCGCGCTGCCTCACGCTCGGTCTGGAGGGGGCGGACGACGAGGGCCCCGCGGCGACCGCGACCGCCGCGCACCTGGGCCTGGAGCACGAGTCGGTCCGTTTCGACGCGGCCGACGCGGTGGCGATGCTGCGCGGGGCGGCCTCGGCGTTCGATGAGCCCCAGGCGTACGGCGCCACGCTGACGATGACCGCGGTCGCGCGGGGCGCGCGTCCCTGCGCCAAGGTCATGCTCGCGGGAGACGGGGGTGACGAGGCGTTCGCGGGCTACGCCTGGCACGGCGCGCCGCCCCGGGCCGGTGCCGTTCCGGCGTCCGAGCACGACGCCCTCGCGGCGCGCGTCGCGGCGGTCGGGTGCGACGGCGCGACGCGGGCCCGG
>CAYWOF010000261.1:0-5608 GCA_964459825.1 uncultured Phycisphaeraceae bacterium
CGCTGGTGAGCCGGCTGGTGGTGGACCAGGGCCTGGCGACGCCGGACGAGGTGCACCACTGCGCGGAGCGGGCCCGGGCCCTGGCGGAGGAGAACAACCAGCGCTCGCTGGCGCAGCTGCTCATCGACCACGAGTACGTGACCAAGCGTCAGATGGCGCGCCTGCGCCAGATCATCGAGGCGGAGCGCTCGGGCCAGAAGATCCCCGGGTACAAGGTGATCGGGAAGCTCGGGGCGGGGGCGATGGCGACGGTGTTCAAGGCCAAGCAGCTGAGCCTGGACCGGATGGTGGCGATCAAGGTGCTTCCGCGGAAGTTCTCGAGCAACGCCCAGTTCATCGAGCGGTTCTACGCGGAGGGGCGGGCGGCCGCGCAGCTGAACCATCCCAACATCGTGCAGGCGTACGACGTGGGCAAGGCGGGCGACTACCACTACTTCGTGATGGAGTACGTGGAGGGGCACACGGTCTACGACGACATCGTCAAGCACAAGCGGTTCGCCGAGGGCGACGCGATCGACATCGTGACGCAGATCGCCGAGGCGCTGCAGCACGCCCACGAGCGGGGCCTGATCCACCGGGACGTGAAGCCGAAGAACATCATGATCAACAAGGAGGGGGTCGCGAAGCTGGCCGACATGGGGCTGGCGCGGGCGATCACGGACAAGGAGGCGGCCGAGGCCGAGCAGGGCAAGGCGTTCGGCACGCCCTACTACATCAGCCCCGAGCAGATCCGGGGGGACATGAGCATCGGCCCTCCGGCGGACATCTACTCGCTGGGGGCGACGCTGTACCACATGGTGACGGGGAACGTCCCGTTCGACGGGAAGAACCCCTCGGCGGTGATGCACAAGCACCTGAAGGCGGAGCTGGTGGCGCCGGACCACGTGAACCCGAAGCTCTCGCCGGGGATCGCCGAGGTCATCGAGATGATGATGGCCAAGGATCCGCGCCGGCGGTACCAGACCTGCAAGGACCTGCTGGTGGACCTGCGCGCGGTGCGGCGCCGTGAGTCGCCCCCGATCGCCCACCGGGACGTGGTGCCGGAGACGGAGCTGGCGAGCATCGTGGAGGCCGAGGCCGCCGCGCCGGCCGCCGTGGCCGTCGACGCCAGCGGCCCGAGCCTGCCCCTGCTGCAGCAGCCCCTGTTCCTCCTGCTGGCCGTGGTGGCCGCCGCCAGCCTGCTGGTGAACGCGTTCTTCATCATCCGGATGATGAATGAGGGGTATTGAGCCTGGTCCGGGGGAGAGCCGTGCAGGAATCGTCCGCGGACGCTTGCATGGACCGGGGGAATCGGTTATTGTTAGAGACTCACGGAGGTGGGGGACGGGGGGCGATTCACGCCCCCGGGGAACGAGGACGCGACGCCGAGTGATGGGATCGATCGCCAACACGTCTGCTCGAGGCCCGGGGGATCCGGTGCCCGGTGGCGTGCGCGGCATCGGCGATCGCGCGCCATGAGGGGGGCCATCCCAGGCGTCCGGAGGGCTCGCGTCGGCGGCCCCGTGAGGAACCCGGCGAAAGCGGAGCGCTGGCTCGACGGCCGCGAGTGCGCCCCGCCCACACGTTTCCGGCCGAGCACAAGGAGATCGCGTTATCAACGGTCGCAGGTTTGAGCGGGGGGGTCCGCCGGTTCAGCGGACCCGGGTGAACCACCTGATCCGGATCACGCCCATCCGCGTGGTGGGCCCGGACAACGAGCAGATCGGCGTCATCGAGACGTCCGAGGCGCTGCGCATGGCGCACGAGCAGGGGCTGGACCTGGTCGAGGTCGTCCCCGACCAGCGCCCGCCGATCTGCAAGATCATGGACTACGGGAAGTTCAAGTACGAGCAGTCCAAGAAGGACCAGAAGAACCGGGCCGCATCCAAGGCCAGCGAGATGAAGCAGGTCCGGCTGGGACGTTCGGTCAAGATCGACCCGCACGACGTGGGCATCCGCATCGACCAGGCCCGGAAGTTCCTGATCGCGGGCCACAAGGTGCAGTTCGTCCAGCGGTTCCGGGGTCGCGAGATCGCCCACCGCGAGCTGGGGCTGGAGCACCTCAAGGAGTGCGTGGAGAAGCTCGCCGACGTGTCGAAGGTGGAGCAGACGCCCCGGTGGTTTGGCAAGGAGGCGAGCATCATCCTCGCGCCCGACAAGGTCAAGATCGACGCGTACCGGCGCAAGCACGGGAAGGAACCCGGCGAGAAGGCGACCGTCGCCGACGGCGCCCCGGGGGAGAAGCCGGCCGCGGCGACCCCACCGGTCCGGACCGCCGTCACCCCGGCACCGGCCCAGCCGGCCGGGGCGTCTCGGGCCTGAATCCGATTCGGATTCTCGGACGGGGTGCCCGGCGGCGTCGAGCCTCCGGCGCGTGCGTGGGGCAAAGGCGGCAGGGCTTGACTGTCTTCGCCACCTTGCCGGCCCGACCCAGGCCCTGCGCTGGAGGCAACTCTCGCGAACGACCGGGAGGCGGAGGCGAGCGGTCGGCCGATTGGCCCGATCCTCTGCCCCTGGAGGCCGCGATCCTCGCGAGGGGGTCGGCGGAGTGCGAGGGATGTTCCGATCCGCCTCTTGGCGTGCGTCCTGCGGAACCGATCGGTTCGGGTCGCTCGAGCTTCTCGAGGCTCGGACGCTCCTCTCCGCGGAGATGATCGAGAGCGTGCTGGTCGTCCTGGGGACGGGGGGCGCCGACGCGATCGTCCTGGAACGGGGCGGGCAGCCCGGGGACGTCGTGCTCCGCGGCGTCGCCGGCGTGGCGGACGGGAGCGTGTTCCCGGGCGTGGAGCTTGTCTCCCTGTGGTCCAAGGGCGGGAATGACTCGGTGGCGGTGGCCCGCGATCTGCTGGCGGCGTCCGGCCAGCCGATGCCGACGCGCATCCACGCCGGTGGCGGGGATGACCGCGTGGTGACGGGCGATGGGGCCGATGATGTGCGGGGCGGGCCCGGCAACGACTACATCCACGGGATGGGGGGCAACGACTTCCTCGACGGCGACCAGGGCAACGACGAGGTCATCGGCGGCGATGGCGAGGACTGGGTGCGCGGCGGGCACGGCAACGACATCCTGCGCGGCGGCGCCGGGCACGACGACATGCACGGCGGCAATGGGGACGACGTGCTCCTGGGCAACCGTGGGGACGACTTCCTGAGGGGCGGCCGGGGCGACGACACGGTGCACGGCGGCCTGGACAACGACTACGCGCGCGGCGGGGCCGGGGACGACGTCGTCATCGGCGCCGAGGGCGACGACATGCTCGAGGGCGGTCGGGGCGACGACGTGATGGACGGGGGCGACGGGTTCGACTGGATGCGCGGGCGCGGGGGAGACGACGTCATGCTGGGAGGCGCCGGGCCGGATGACCTGGATGGCGGGAGCGGCGCGGACGTGATCGACGCCGGCGCGGGGGACGACATGGTCCGCGGCGGGCGCGGGCGCGACACGCTCCTCGGCGGCGAGGGCGCGGACATGATCGACGCCGTCCAGGGGGAGGATGTGCTGGACTCGGACCCGGAGGATGCCGTGACCCTGCGGGGACGATCGCGCGAGGCCGACGACGCCGAGGCCGCGGAGGAGACGGCGCAGAGCGACGAGGATGCGCTGGATCTGGGCGGGTCGTCGGGCGGCGGCTGGTGGGACCTCGAGACGATGTTCGGCGTGGGCTGAGCCCGCGGGCGGTTGGCGGGGCGATCAGTCGTGGCGCAGGGCGACGATCGGGTCCTGCTGGGCCGCCTTGCGCGCCGGGTAGATGCCGAAGACGAGCCCGGTCGCCGCGGCGACGGTGAAGGCCACGAGCACGGAGCCTGGCGTGACCTGGGTGGGCAGGGCGGCGTCGGCGGGGAAGTACTTGCCCACGACGGGCGCGTTGGGCAGGAGGGGCACGAGCCACGTGAGGAGAAACCCGAGGCCGACGCCGAGGCCGATCCCGACGAGGCCGCCGGCGCAGCTGAGCACGCCGGTCTCGACCAGGAACTGCCAGATGATGTGGCGCCGCGTGGCGCCGAGGGCTCGCCGGATGCCGATCTCGCGGGTGCGTTCGGTGACCGACGCGAGCATGATGTTCATGATGCCGATGCCGCCGACGATGAGGGCGATGCCCGCGATGAAGCCGAAGACCAGGGCGAACGTGAGGGCGGTCTTGCGGGCGTTCTCGAGGAGCTCGTAGGGCACGATCGCGGTCCAGTCCGCCTCGGGGCCGTGGCGGACCGCCAGGATGCGCTTGAGGCGCTCGGCGTCCTCGATGACGCGCTCGCGGCTGGGCGAGGAGAGGTAGATCTCCTGGATCTGCACCTCCTGGGCCTGGATCGAGCCGCTCTGGCGGCGCACCACGGTGTCGCTGAACACGACGCGTGCGGTCGTGATGGGGATGTGCACGTCGCTGTTGAGGTCGCGCCCGACGAGGGCGGCGCCGGCGCCGCCGGAGAGCCCGACCGGCGCCAGGATCCCGACGACGGTGAAGCTCTTGTCGTCGATGCGCAGGGTCTGGCCCAGGGGGTCGTCCCACGGGAACATCTGGCGCGCCACATCCTGGCCGATCACGGCCACCATGCCGGCGTCCTCCAGGTCCGTGGGGTTGAGGTACCGGCCGCGCGCCACGCGGAGGTTCGCGACCCGGGCCAGCTCGGGGGTGGTGCCGAAGGCCTGGCTGACCAGGCGCCGGTCCTCGCGCAGGATCTGGGAGCCCACCTCCTTGAGCGGGACGATCGCCTCGGCATCCAGGAAGTTCTGCTGGATCACCGCCAGGTCGTCCCGGGTGAGTCCGAACTTGAGCGTGAAGGAGCGCTGCTGGCCGCCCTGCTGCTGGTTGGTTTCGGGCGGGCGCTGGGAGCGGAGGATGATGTTCTTGGCCCCCAGGCGCTCGATCTGGTGGAGCGCCTCGCGCTTGGAGCCCTCGCCGATGGCGGACATGGCGATCACGGCCACGACGCCGAGGATGATCCCGAGCGCCGTGAGGGTGGACCGCAGCTTGTGCAGCCAGAGGTTGGTCAGGCCGAGCTTGACGGTCTCGATCAGGAACGTCACGGGGGGCTCCGGCGAGCGGGGGCTCAGGATCGGCGGGGAACCGGCCGATAGGACGGCTCGGAACTGTACGTCGAGGAGCCAGCCTTGTCCGAGCACGCCGCCCAGCACGAGCCGACCGTCGAGGTCCTGACCGAGACCGAGGTGGCGCGCGGCTGGACTTATCGCGTTGCGGTCACGCGCGCGGAGGGGACGCCCACGGAGCACGCCGTGAACCTCTCCTGGGCGGACCACGAGCACTGGTGCGCCGGCGCGGCCGCCCCCTCGCGCGTCGTCGCGGCGGTCGTCCGGTTCCTGCTGGAGCACGAGGCGGAGCGCCCGCTCCCGCCGCGGTTCGACGCGGCCACGGCGCGGCGCTGGTTCCCGGCCATCGATCGGGAGCTCTCGCTCCCGGGGAGTCCGGCGCCCGACTGAACGCTACGCTGGCGGGCGTGCCGAGCACCCCTCCCGAGTTCGCGCCCTTCCGCGCCCGACCCATCCGGTTCCTGGAGCTGTGGTCGCCGCCGGGCTGGCGCCTCAAGGTCATCGGGATCGCCGCGCACGGATCGAGCCCGCGTCCGGAGCTCGTCGACGCCGGCAAGGCCGTCGCGGCGCGATGGCTGCGCGAGC
>CAYWOF010000262.1:0-5593 GCA_964459825.1 uncultured Phycisphaeraceae bacterium
CTCCCTCCTCGTCGTCGGACTGCTGTCCCTGCTGGCGTTCCTCCAGCAGCTGAGCGCGGCCGAGCACGCCGCCGAGGCCTCCCCGGGCGGACCGGTCGCCGAGATCACGCCGCCGCGCTCCGATCCGTTCACCCTCTCCGCCAAGGCGATGGTCAAGCTCATGCGCGCCCTGGGCGAGGGACCGCTCCCGATGAACCCGATGACGGCCGTGGACGATGGCGCCCGGACGCCCGCCGAGCGGGTGCGGGCGGCGATCGTGGCCGGAGAGCTCGTCGGTCCGGACGCGGCGATCGCGCGCCTCGACGATGTGGCCGCGCAGGCCGTCCTCGACCAGACCGGGGGCGATGCGGGCCAGGACCAGCCCGGCCCCGAGGAGCGGGCCGCGGCGATCGAGGGCGCGAAGCTCCTGCTCCCGGACATCGCGAGCCTGCGCGAGATCTACGCGCCGACCGGGGCCGTCGAGGTGGACCTCGACGGGCTGATCGCGCGCCACGGGTGGTTCGGCCGGCTCGCGGGCGTCTTCGGCCTGCCGCCCGAGGACCCCGGGCGCCGCGCGGTGCTCGCGGGGGGCGTGGGGCTCCTGCTGTTCATGGTGCTCTTCGGGCTGGCGGCGCTCCTGGCCCTGGTGGCGGGGAGCGTCCTCCTGATCGTCGCGCTGGTCATGGTCTCGCGCCGGAAGCTGCGCGCGGCGTTCGTGCCCCCGGCGCCGGGCGGGAGCGCGCCGATGGAGATCGTGGCGGTCTTCATGGGGTCGTTCCTGGTGCTCAAGCTGGTCGCGCCCCTGGGGGGGATGCTCCTGGCGCTGACGGCCCAGTGGCTGCTGGTGCTGACGCTCGCCTGGCCGCGGGTGCGCGGCGTGCCGTGGTCGGGCCTGCGCGCCATGCTGGGGCTGACGCGCGGGCGCGGCCTGGCGCGCGAGATCGGGAGCGGCGTCGTGGGGTACCTCGCCGCCCTCCCGCTCCTCTTCGCCGGGGCGATCGTGACCGTCGTGGCCGTGTCCGTTCAGAACGCCATGCGCCACGCGCGCGGCGAGGGCCCCGCCCCCGCGCCGGACAACCCCGTGACCGACATGGTCTCGCAGGGGACCAGCCCGCTCGTGCTCGTGCTGCTCTTCCTCCTGGCGACGGTGTGGGCGCCGCTGGTCGAGGAATCGATCTTCCGCGGCGCGCTCTACCGGCAGCTCCGCGGGTGGATGGGCGCGGCGCTGGCCATCCCGCTGGTGGCCCTGGCGTTCGCGCTCATGCACCAGTACTCGCTCGTGCTCCTCCCGCCGCTCATCGGCCTGGCGATCGGGATCGCCCTCATCCGCGAGTGGCGCGGGTCGCTGGTCGGGTGCATGACGGCCCACTGCATCCACAACACCGTGGCGCTCTCGGTGATGTTCACGCTCATGCGCTTGATCGGCGAGTGAGGCGAGGTCGCGCCGGCGGCGCCCCCGCTACGCTTGGGGATGGACTGGCCTTCGCAACGCGTGATCGTGACGGGCGGCGCGGGCTTCGTCGGGCGCCAGGTCTGCCGCCTGCTGCGCCAGCGCGGCGTGCCCGAGGCCAACATCGTCGTCCCGCGCCGGCGGGACTTCGAGCTGACCCACGAGGGGGCCTGCGAGCGCCTCTACCGCGAGGCCTTCGGCGGGCGCGCCGGCCCGAAGACCTCCATGGTCATCCACCTCGCGGCCGAGGTCGGCGGCATCGGGGCCAACCGCGCCAGCCCGGGACGCTACTTCTACGCCAACATGGCCATGGCCCTCCACCTGATCGAGCAGGCCCGGATCGACGGGCTCATCGAGCGGGGCGGGAAGTTCGTGCAGGTCGGAACGATCTGCGCCTACCCCAAGTTCACGCCCGTGCCCTTCAGGGAGGACGACCTCTGGAACGGCTACCCGGAGGAGACCAACGCCCCGTACGGCGTGGCCAAGAAGGCCGCGTGGCAGATGCTCGACGCCTACCGGCTCCAGTACGGGATGAAGTCCGCGTACGTGCTCCCGGTGAACCTCTACGGCCCGCACGACAACTTCGACCTGAACACGAGCCACGTGATCCCCGCGCTCATCCGCAAGTGCGTCGAGGCGATGGAGCGGGGCGATGGGTCCATCACGTGCTGGGGGACGGGGAAGGCCAGCCGCGAGTTCCTGTACGTCGATGACGCCGCGGAGGGGATCGTGCGGGCCGCCGAGCGGATGGACGAGCCCACGCCGATCAACCTGGGCGCGGGGTTCGAGATCACCATCAAGGACCTCGTGGACCTGATCGTGCGGCTCACCGGGTTCAGGGGGCGGGTGGAGTGGGACGCGACCAAGCCCGACGGCCAGCCCCGCCGGTGCCTGGACACGAGCCGCGCCGAGAGGCTGCTGGGCTTCCGGGCGGGGGTGGGCTTCGAGGAGGGCCTGCGCCGGACGATCGAGTGGTACCGGACCGAGCGCGCCGGGCGATAGCGCCGCCCGCCGCCGGTGCGGTAGGATGAGGCCATGGGCCAGGACCCTGCCGCGGGCGTGCCGACCCCCTTCCAGCGCCGGCTGCCCAACGCGCTGACGATGCTCCGGGTCGTGCTGGCCGTCGCGTTCTTCGCGATCCTCACGCCGTGGGAGTACCAGGACTCGCCGCTCGCGCACGGCCGGTCGCCCGACTGGTGGCTGCTGGTGGCGGCGGCGGTGTTCGTCGTCGCGGCCCTCACGGACCTGCTCGACGGGATGCTGGCGCGCCGGTGGAAGGTGATCAGCGTGTTCGGGCGGGTGATGGACCCGTTCGCGGACAAGCTGCTGGTGATCGGGGCGTTCGTCTACCTGGCGGGGCCGGGGTTCACCAACCCGCGGCTGGCCTTCCCGGAGCTCGTCGGCCCTCCCGCGGGCGACCACCTCATGGGCCTGCGCGGGGCCGGGCCGCCGGTCGCGCCGTGGATGGTCGCGGTGATCCTCGGACGCGAGCTGCTGGTCACCTCGATCCGCGGCGTGATCGAGGCCACGGGCATGTCGTTCGCCGCCACGCGGAGCGGCAAGTGGAAGATGGTCCTTCAGTCGGTCTGTGTGCCCGCGGTGCTGGTGCTGCTGAACGTGCCGGTCCGCAACGACCCCGACGCGCTGGACTGGGCGGGGTGGCTGATGGATGGGCTGGTCTGGGCCACGGTGATCGTGACCGTCTGGTCCGGGATTCCCTACGGCGTCCGCGCCATCCGTGAGGCCTCGCGCGCCAAGGAGCAACGATGACCGGAGCCGTTCCCCTTCGATCGCGTCTGGTGACGACCTTCGGCCTGGGCCACCTGCGCCCCGCGCCGGGCACCTGGGGCTCGCTCCCGCCCATCGTGCTGACCGCGCTGCTCGTGGCGCTCGGGCACGGACCCGCGGTCCACCCCTGGCTCTACCACGCGCTCCTGCTGGCGATCCTCGCGTGCTTCGGCCTGGCCTGCATCGTCGGCGGCGATGAGGCCGAGGCCAGGTCGATCCGCAAGGACCCGTCGCACGTCGTGGCCGATGAGACGGCGGGCCAGTGCATCCCGCTCATGCTCCTGCCCGCGGCGGCGTGGGCCTCGCCGGGGGTCGCGGCGTTCACGCTCTTCTTCGCCTTCATCGCGTTCCGGGTCCTCGACATCGTCAAGCCGGCGCCGGCGCGCCAGATCCAGTCCCTCCCGGGCGGATGGGGCATCCTCGCCGATGACCTCGTCGCGGGCCTCTACGCCGCGATCATCCTGCAGGTCGTGACGAGGGTCGTGCTGTAGGAAGGACGATCACCCTCCCCACCGGTTGTTGCCCGGGTCCACGTCCGGCATCCCCTCCTCGGGATCGATGAGCAGCTCGTGGATCGTCCGCCCGCCCGGGTCCCACTGCGCGGTCCAGCGGTTGGTGTTGAACCAGGCCTCGACCGGCAGCCAGCGCACCTCGATCGTGCCGTCCGTGTACGTCACGCGGTACGTCAGCGGCATGACCAGCGCGCCCTTGTTGAGGAACGTGACCCGCACGAGCCCGCTCTCGCTCATGGTCTCGACGCTCTCGACCGCCTGATCGAGCGTGCCGGTCTCGAGGAACCAACCGCGCCAGAACCACGAGAGATCGGCCCCCGCGGCGTCCTCCATGGTGCGGAAGAAGTCCGCCGGTCTCGGGCTCTTGAACGCCCAGCGCCGGATGTACTCCCGGAACGCGAAGTCGAACCGCTCGGGCCCGAGGACCTGCTCGCGCAGCATCACCAATCCCGCGGCCGTCTTGGCGTACTGGAGCGTCCCGAGGCGCCCGCGCAGCACGCGGTCCGCCGCGGTCTCCATGGGCTGCTGGTCGGGCTCGAGCATGCTCGGGACGAAGGCCCGGGCATCGCCGCGGCCGCCCTTGGCCGAACCGGAGCGATCGATCCGCGAGTAGTAGTTGATGAAGGTGTTGAACCCCTCGTCCATCCACGCGTGGCGCCGCTCATCGGTCGAGACGATCATGGGGAACCAGTTGTGCCCGATCTCGTGGGCGGTCACGCCGTAGAGCCCCTCCTCGCTCCGGCGCCCGCCGCAGAAGATGATCATCGGGTACTCCATCCCGCCGACGATCCCGTTGACGTTCGAGGCCGAGGGATAGGGGTAGACGTACCAGCGCTTGTTGTACCCCTCGATGGCGAAGCGGAGCATCCCGGTGCTCTGGGGCCAGAAGCGCAGGGCCTCGCCGGGGTAGAAGGACTGGCAGAGCGTGCCCGCGCGCGTGCCGTCGGGCGTGAGCGGGCCGCTGTCGGCCAGGAACGCCGCATCCCAGATGAACGCCGCGGACGAGGCCCAGGCGAAGGTGCGGACATCGTCGGCCCGGAAGTGCCAGGTGAGGGCCGCCGGGCCCTCGGGCCGGCTGGCGGGGTCCTCGATCTCCTCCGAGGAGCGGATCACGACGGTCTCGGCGCTGGCCTTGGCGCGGGCCAGGCGCTCCTGCTGCACGGGCGTGAGCACCTCCTCCGGATTCTGTAGAACGCCCGTCGCGGCCACCAGGTGCTCGCGTGGCACGGTGAGGCGCACGTCGAACGAGCCGAAGTTGGTGTAGAACTCGCCCTGGCCCAGGTAGGGCAGAGCGTTCCAGCCGTGGACATCGTCGTAGACCGCGACGGCGGGGAACCACTGGGCGATCTCGTAGATGGGGCCATCGTCCGTGCCGGTGTCGATGCCGAGGCGGTCCGAGCCGTAGCGCGGGACCTTGAAGGACCAGGCGATCTCGAAGGTGAACGTCCCGCCGCGCGGGGCGACGGGAGCCGGCAGGTCGAGGCGCCCGAGCGTGTCGAAGACGGTGAGCGTCAGGTCCTGGCCGGCGGTGCGGACGAACTCGATCTCGAAGCCGCCCGCGAAGCCGTCGCGGTTGCCGAAGCGCGAGCCCGGTGGCGTGATGAGCGCGCCGGTGCTGTCGGTCTTGAAGAGGTTCTGCTCGAGGTGGAGCCACAGGTAGGCGAGCTCGTGGGGGGAGTGATTGGTGTAGGTGACGCGGGCGAGGCCGCGCACGGTGCTGGCCGCGGGGTCGAGGCCGGCGTCGATGGAGTAATCCACGCGCTGCTGCCAGTACTCGGGGCCGGGAGCGCCGGAGGCGAGGCGGGACTCGGTGGGCGAGGTGGAGCACCCCAAGGGCGAGGTGACGATTGCGATGGCCGGCAAG
>CAYWOF010000263.1:0-5589 GCA_964459825.1 uncultured Phycisphaeraceae bacterium
GGCGCGCCAGCGCCCGGTCCAGGGCCGCGATGGCGTCGCGCTCCAGCCCCAGGCGCGGCGCGAGCTGGCCCAGGGCCATGGCCGTCGAGATGTGGTCCGGGTGCGCCTCCAGCGCCGGCGCGAGCGCGGCGCGGGCCTCCTCGAAGCGTCCCTCCATGAACAGCAGGTCGGCCTTGGCGCTGGCCAGCGTCGCATCGTCGGGGCGGGCGCCCAGCGCCCGGTCGAGCGCCCGGTGCGCCTCCTCCAGCCGGCCCTCGCGCTTGAACGCCAGGGCCGTGTCGTGCAGGTAGCCCGGGTCGCCGGGCCGGAGCTCGAGCGCGCGCCCCAGGCTCTTGCGCGCGTCACCGGTCTGTCCCATCGCCAGGAGCGCCGAGCCCAGGAGCCCGTGGGCCGCGGCGTTGCGGGACTCGACGCGGAGCACCTGCCGGCAGGCCTGGGCCGCCCCGGTCGCGTCACCCGCGCCGAGCAGCCGGTGCGCCTGCGCGAGCAGCGCGTGCGAACCGAAGCCGGGGGAGAGCGCGCCCATGGTGGGCGCGAGGATACGCCGGTCGGGACGATCCTCTCCTCCGCGACCTTCCGACCGGCGTTCGCTCGCACCTCATGGCGCACGCGCCGGCATCCCCAGGGACGCCGGCGCGTTGGCGCCGTAAGTTCTTTGTACCACGGATCTTCGGTAGATTCAAGCGCGCCGCGATCGTCCGAGAATCAGCCACGCGGGCCGCCCCGAGGTCCCCCGGCGGCGCGGGCTCACGCGTCCGACGCGGTTCCGCTTCTCGCCGGTGTCCCGCCCGCCCCCGCCCGGGTGGTCCATCGTCTCCAGACGAGGTACACCGGCAACCCGGCGATGAGCACACCCAGCCACGGCAGTGTCCGGCCCGGGTTGTCGGCGATGGAGAGCGCCGTCATCGCCACCGCCGCCCCCGCGAACAGCAGGGGCACGACCGGGTACCCCCAGCACCGGAACGGGCGAGGCGCATCCGGCCGGCGCACCCTCAGCACGATCACCGCCAGAGCCGCCAGCCCGTAGAAGATCCACATCGTGAACACGAAGCCGCCCGCCAGCTCGGCGAACTGCTCGGCCCCGATGGTCACGAGGACGGCCGCGAGCGACATCGCCAGCTGCACCCAGAGCGAGACCGCCGGCTGTCCGGTCCGCGGGCTGATGCGGGCGAGGAACCGGAAGAGCAGGCCGTCGCGCGCCTGGCCGAAGGTGACGCGGGCGCCGGTGGTCACGGCGGCGTGCGTGGCGCCGAAGGTGGAGAGCACCACGATGAGCCCGATGACGGTCGCGGCGCGGGGGACGCCCAGGCGTTCGGCGGTCAGGGTGGCCACGGGGAGGGCCGCGGGATCGCGCAGCACCGGGATCGGGACGACCCACAGGTAGACCGCGTTCACGGCGAGGTAGATGGCCGTGAGCGCCAGCGCGGCGAGCAGGTAGATCCGTGGCAGGTTGCGCGCGGGGTCGCGGACCTCGCCGGCGATCGAGCCGAGGTCGCTCCAGCCGTCGTAGGTCCAGAGGATGGAGGACATCGCCGCGCCCATGGCGAGCAGGAGCGGCCCCGGGGTGGGGACGGGCCGGAGGTTCGCGCCATCGCCGCCCGGCACGGCCAGCGCCAGGAGCACGATCGCGACGAGCGCCAGCACCTTGAGCAGGGTGAGCGCGATGGAGACGCCCGATCCGATCTCGACGCGGCGCAGGTTGACGAGCGTGGTCGCGATCAGCAGCCCGCAGGTCGTGATCCAGGCGCTCGACCGCTCCCAGCCGAGGATCGGGTGCAGGTACTCGGCGCAGGTGAAGGCGATGCCGGCGGCGGCGAAGGGCTTGGTGAGGAGCAGGTAGGTCCAGCCGAAGACGAAGGCGACGCCGGGCCCGTAGGCCTCCCGCAGGAAGTTGTAGATGCCGCCGGAGCGCGGGAACATCGCGGCCAGCTCGGCGAAGGCGATCGCGCCCAGCACGGAGAGCACACCGCCCACGCCCCACAGGACGAGAATCAGCGCGGGGCTTCCGACCTCCCGGGCGATCGAGCCGGGGGTCTGGAAGATGCCGCTCCCGATCGTCACGCCGATGGTGATGGAGAGGGCGGCCCAGACGCCGATGCGTCGCGAGAGGTCCGGCGAGATTCCCGCGGGGATCTCCGGCATGGGGTCGCCATGCTACGGGTTTGTGTCCCGGCGCGCCCCGGAAACACGACGGGCCCGGCCTGCTCGACCGGGCCCGTCTCCAGGTTCTCTCCCCCGCCACCGGGGCCGCGGGGCCCCGCCTCCTCAAGACCGGCGACGACGTCCGGCCAGCACCAGCCCGGCGCCCGCCAGCGCGAGCACTCCGGGGGCCGGCACCACCGAGACGTTGTCCAGGTACGAGTCCGCGATGGGGGTCGTCCCGCCGAACGCGACGAACGTGAAGCGATCCAGGGCCGTCAGCGACCCCGATCGGAACGTCAGGTCGTCACCGACCAGCGCCGGCGCCGCGGCGCCCTCGCTCCAGTACAGGTCGTACCGGTCGGTGTTGACATCGATCTCCATGCGCACGTGCTGCCAGGTGTTGAACGAGTAGGCGGGCACCGCCACCGTGTTCACGCCGCCCACCATGGTCCAGACCATCGTCTGGTTGGGCAGGAAGGTGATCTGGGGCCCGCGGTCGGTGCCGTTGTTGAACCCGTTCTGCCCCACGTACACGGACCCGCCCGCCGGCCCCGTGATCCACAGGTCGAAGGAGACGGTGGCGTTATCCGTGATGGGCTGTGTGAAGAGGTTGGGCAGGTGGACGTTGGTCAGGCCCGTGGGGTCGTTGAAGTTGAGTCGCAGCGAGTTCCCCAGGGCGAAGGGCTGGAAGCTGCTCGTCGCGACGATTGTCATCTGGTTCGGGTCGGTCTCGGCCGCAGCGCCCGACACGTACGACGCCGGGAAGCCCCACGCTCCGGCCGGCGTGTTGTTGTCGGGCGCCGTGCCGATGGCCAGGCTATCCATGTTCCCGTCCAGCAGGAACTGCGCCGACGCCGGCGCCGAGGCGGCCAGCGCGACAACACAAACACCGAGGATCCGCTTCGTCATGGTCTCTCTCCCGCGGCCACGAGTGCCGCCTGCCTTCACGAGGAATCACGGGATCTGCCCGGCGAGCGACCGCCCGGCACACTCAATCCCGGATTGGCTCTCCTCCTGCGAACCGCGTCCGTCCCGGAAGGACGACCGGCTGTCCAAGCCACCAGTGTGCGAATTCGGGGCGACGGGTCAAGCGGAAAGTCGGAGTCGAGCGGCTGGATCGCGCAACAAATGGCGGCTCAAGCATTTACAATCGAAGTCGTCCGAAGCCTCAAGCCCCGGCGATGGCCCGAAGCGGGGGACGACGCCGCCCGGCCGCGCGCGTCCGGCCCGCCCGCGCGGCGCCGGGACTCTGGTACGCTGGCGGGCCCGGGTCGTCGGATCCGATCAGCCTTGCCGGAGGATGCGCCCATGTTCAGCGGGAAGCCCGCCGTCCCACCCGTCCACTCTCGCCGCCGGTTCCTCGGAACCCTCGGGGCGGGCGCGCTCGCGGTCGGCGCGCGGCCGGCCCTGGGGCGCCCGGCCCGCGGCGCCCGGCTCGCCCCCTTCGCCCGCACCTCGCCCAAGTCCGGCCTCGAGCCCATCATCCTCGGCTCGGGCGACCACACCTACGAGTGCATCCACGACTGGGGCCGGCTTCCCCGCACCATCGCCTACGGCAACACGCACGGCGTCTGCGAGGACTCGCAGGGGCGCATCTACATCAAGCACACCGTCCACGGCTCCAGCGAGTCGAGCGACGCCATGGTGGTCTTCGACGCCGAGGGGCAGTTCATCCGCTCGTGGGGGGCCGAGTTCCGGGGCGGCGCCCACGGCCTCCACCTCTCGCGCGAGGGCTCCGATGAGTTCCTCTACCTCTGCGACCCCGCGCGCGGGCTCGTGGTCAAGACCGACCTGAACGGCCGGGACATCTGGCGTCTGGGCTGCCCCATGGACTCGGGCGTCTACAACAACCCCGGCGAGTACCACCCGACGAACGTCGCGGTGGCGCCCGGGGGCGACGTGTACGTCGCCGATGGCTATGGCAAGAGCTGGATCCACCAGTACACCCGCGACGGCGCGTACATCCGCACCTTCGGCGGGCCCGGCAAGGAACGCGGCCAGCTCAGCTGCCCCCACGGGCTCATGGTGGACACGCGCGGCCCCACCCCCATCCTCGCCATCGCCGACCGGAGCAACCGGCGCATCCAGAACTTCACGCTCGACGGACGCTCCCTCGGCGTGGTGACCGACGAGCTCCGCTCGCCCTGCCACTTCCACACGCACGGCACCGACCTGCTGATCCCGGATCTGGAGGCCCGTGTCACCATCTTCGACAAGGACAACCGGCTCCTGGTCCACCTCGGCGACGGCGAGAGCTTCGGCCTGCGCGACAAGCCCCGCGACCAGTTCGTCCCCGGGAAGTTCATCGCGCCCCACAGCGCCATCTTCGACCACGCGGGCAACATCCTCGTGGTCGAGTGGGTGGAGGTCGGCCGCGTGACCAGGCTCCGGCGCATCGCCTGATGCGGCTCGGGCCCGGTTCGGTATACTCCGGGTCGCCGGCGCGCTCCAGGGGCTCGGGCGGGCCGCCGGACCGCGGTCCCCGCCCGGCCCGGGACAGCCAGCGATGATCAAGATCTATGTCGGCAATCTCCCGTTCTCGACCAACGACGCCTCCCTGCGGACCTTGTTCGAGAAACACGGCCAGGTGGCCAGCGCCAGCGTGATCATGGATCGCGACACCGGGCGCTCCCGCGGCTTCGGCTTCGTCGAGATGAGCGCCGACGACCAGGCCCGGGCCGCGATCAACGCCCTCAATGGCTTTTCCGTGGAGGGCCGCCCCCTCGTCGTGAACGAGGCCCGGGCTCGCGAGGACCGTGGCTCGCGCGGCGGAGGTGGTGGGGGCCGAGGCCGGTCGGGCGGCTGGTAGCCGGGCGCCCGGTGACGTCTGATAACTCGCTGGGCCCGCGCGCCCGAGAGGCTGCGTTGGGGCGTGGAAGGGGCCGTCTGCCCGAGTGGGGCGGACGGCCGTGAGGTATGAGCAGCCCGTACAAGGGGCTGCCCAGGCAGGTTCGTGGCCCGGCGGGAACGACCTTCCACCCGTGGCTCCCTCGCCCTCCAGCGAGGCTCCAAGTCATGTCGTGCCGGGCGAGGCCCCTTGCGGTGTCGGTGCAATAGGGGGCCGCGCGGGCCGTTTAACCGGAGGTCTCGGGCCTGATTGCAGGGGCGCGGCGGAGATCGGGGTCGGCCGCGGGCGGGGGAATGAACCAAGTTGGGTGCCTTCTTCGTGAGCAGGAGAAGAGGGCAGTCGAAGGGGCCGTCCCGCACAGGGCGGCTTCTTCTTTCTGTACCAAGAAGACGCCCGGCGCGGGAACGCACGCGCCGGGCGTGACGACAGCGGGGCCGTGTGGAGGCGGTGGTGGTGGGTCGCCCCGCTGGCGTGGTGGGCCGAGTTGGAATGCGCCCGGTCAAGGGGGATCGACCGGGCGCTGGGTCTCGAGGCGCGGGTTCCCGCGTGCCGGTGGGTCGCGCCGCCGCGGAGGTGCGGCGGCGATTCCCCTCGTCCGT
>CAYWOF010000264.1:0-5549 GCA_964459825.1 uncultured Phycisphaeraceae bacterium
CCAGGCGCTCCGCCTCGGCGCGATAGTCGAGCCCGAGGAGGTTCTCGGGCGAGCGTCGGGCGCGGGGCGTGGACGCGTCGGACGACATCGGGCCATGCTAGTCCGCGCGGGGACGGAGCAGCCCGGCCGATCGCCGCGGCGTGCGCCCGATGGGCCATCGCGCCGGCGCGGGCCGTGATCGCGCCGGGCGGACCCGTCCCGGCGCCCCGGATACTCGCACTGCGCCGGCCCCCCCGGACGGCCCGGACCCGGCGAAACGACCCGGGCGCGGGGCCCGGGTCGGAGAGTTTCAGCCTGAGGCGGTGCGCGGGGCGAGGCGCCGACCAACAATGGCGCCGCGTGCGCATCGCCATCGCCCACGACTGGCTCTGCGGCTATCGCGGCGGCGAGGCCGTCCTCGAGCGCATCGGCGCCCTCGTCGAGCGGGAGCACACCCTCGCCGGCGTCTACACGCTCTTCGACGATGGGCGCCCCCTCTCCCCCACCATCGACCGCGCCCGGGCCCGCGGGCTGATCCGCGCCGGCCCGCTCTCGCACCTCCCCGGCGCGAGCACGCGCTACCGGCGCTGGCTCTTCCCCCTCTACCCGTGGGGCGTCGAGCGCCTCTCGCGCCGCCTGGCTCGGGACCACGCGCGCGAGCCCATCGACCTCCTGATCTCCTCGAGTTCCTCGGCCATCAAGGGCCTGCGCCCGCCCCCCGGCGTGCCCCACCTGTGCGTCTGCTTCAACCCGGCCCGCTACGTCTGGTCGCGCCTGGACGACTACTCCGGCGGCCTGCGGGGCCTGGGCCTGCGCCTCGTCGCCCGGCGCTTCCGCGCCTGGGACCGGCGCACCGCCGCGAACGTGTCCGAGTTCATCGCCATCTCCCGCTACACCGCCGCTGAGATCCGGCGCTGCTACGGGCGCGACTCGACCATCGTCCACCCCCCCACGCGCACGGAGTTCTTCACCCCGGACCCGTCCGTCCCGCGCGCCGGCTTCTGGCTCGTGGTCAGCGCGCTCGAGCCCTACAAGCGCGCCGACCTGGCGATCGAGGCGGCCCGCGCGACCGGGCACCCCCTGGTCATCGCCGGGGAGGGCTCGCACCGGCGCGCGCTGGAGCGCGCAGCGCCCCCCAGCGTCCGCTTCGAGGGACGCGTCACCGACGAGCGCCTGCGCGAGCTGTACCGCTCGGCCCGGCTCCTGCTCTTCCCCCAGGTCGAGGACTACGGCATCGTCGCCGTGGAGGCCCTGGCCTGCGGGCTGCCCGTCGTGGCCCGGGCCGAGGGGGGGGCGCTCGACATCGTCACCGACGGCGTCACGGGCGCGCTCTTCGAGGGCGAATCGACCGGGTCGATCCTCGCAGCCATCGCCCGCTGCCCCGACCCGGCGGCGAGCGCCGCGCCGTGCCGCGCCAGCGCCGAGCGCCTCGGCGAAGAGGCGTTCGATACGGGAATCCGGGCGCGCGTGCGGGCCATGCGCCGGCCGACACCCTGACCTGGGCGCGCACCACCGGTCGACCAACCGGCGTCGGCGCCACCCACGAGCCGTCGAACGAGCGCCTCGTCCGGACGATCGCGTATCTATTGGCACATCAGGAGTTTATGAACATTGAGCCAAACGGATCCGCTCACGCCCGCCCCACCACACAGGCCCAATTACAAGCATCGCTCCCGCCTTGACCTCCCGCCGGCTGCGCGTATCGTGTCCCGAACGCGGCGTGAGGGGTCACGCCGGGCCACGGCAACGCAGCGGTGCTCCTTCCAGCCGACCCAAGGACGGGCTCGGGGGTCTTGGACTCTCGCTACGCCCGCCGGTGCGAACACCGCCCGCAGCGCGGGCCAACACTGTGGAGAAGAAGCTATGAACACGTCCCGAAGTTTGAGAGTCGTCCTGGGGGCCCTCGCGACCGGCGCCGTCGCCGGTTTCGTGGGTGCGTGCGCCTCCTCCGACAAGCCCCAGACCACCGGCTCGGCCGACTGGAGCGACCGTTACAAGGAGCATCCGGAGTCCACGAAGCCGAGTGTGCCCGCCACCGGACCGTCCAGCGGTCCGTGGGTCTATGGCAAGGCCCGCTCCCAGCCCGCTCCGGCCCCCGCCCAGCCCGCGCCGGCCAAGGCCGTGGCGGCCAAGCCCGAGCCGAAGCCCGCGCCCGCGGCCCGGGACAATCGCTACTGCTGCGACAGCGTGCCCGCCGGCTACCACGGCGCGTACATGGCGTACCCCACCGGCGACATGGGGACCAGCGCCCTGCTCGTCCACCAGGTCGTGCCCGAGCGCGTTCGCGCCGGCCAGGCCTACGACTACGAGATCCACGTCAAGAACCTCTCGGCCAACCCCCTGCAGAACGTGGTCGTCACGGGGGAGAACTTCTCGAACCTCGCGGTCAACAGCGCGAGCCCGTCGCCCGCGCGCACGGTGCCGACCCCCCAGTGGGCCTTCCCCGACCTCAAGCCCGGCGAGACCCGCGTGATCCGCGTCAACGGGACCGCCCGCGACGTCGGCGTCGCCTCCAACTGCGTCACCGTGGCCTACGCCAACCTCCTGTGCATCGGCACGAACGTCGTCCAGCCGGCCCTCACGGTCGCCAAGACCATCACGCCCGAGGCCCTGATCTGCGACAACGTCACCATGAAGTTCGAGGTCAAGAACACCGGCACCGGCGTGGCCCAGAACGTCCGGATCCGGGACACCCTCCCCGCCGGCCTGACGACGGCCGACGGCAAGACCAGCATCGACATCGACGCGGGCAACCTCGAGGCCGGCCAGTCCAAGGCCTTCACCGTCCTGGGCAAGGCGTCCAAGACCGGCAAGTACGACAACAAGGCGACGGCCGTCGCCGAGGGCGGGCTCTCCGCCGAGTCGACCGTGGTCTCGACGGTGATCCGCCAGCCCGTGCTCGAGATCGCCTGCAAGAGCCCCGAGCGCGTCTTCCTCGGGCGCGACGTCCTCTACGAGTTCACCATCAAGAACACCGGCGATGCGCCCTGCACCGACACCATCGTCCGCGCCACGCTCCCGGCCGGCGTGCAGAACGCCCGGGCCAGCGACGCGGGCACCGTCTCGGGGACCGGGGCCAGCTGGAGCATCGGGTCGATCGCGCCCGGCGCCTCCAAGACCCTCACCCTCGGGTTCCGGCCCATGACGGCCGCCGGCACCAGCTTCAAGGTCGGCGCCAGCGTGGTCTGCCACTGCGCCACCGAGGCCCGCACCGAGTGCGGGACCAACGTCTTCGGCCTGCCCGACATCGCCACGGTCGTGACCGACGATGACGGCGTGGTCGAGGTGGGGGCCGACCACACCTACCGCGTCGAGGTCAACAACCAGGGCCAGATCAACCTCACCAACGCCCGGATGGTCGTGACGCTGCCCGAGGGCATGATCTTCGTCTCCTCCGCCGCCGGCAAGCTCATCGCCGGCAACAAGGTCGAGTTCAACTTCGGCACGGTCCCGCCCGGCGAGCACCGGGACGCCACCTTCGTGGTGCGCTCGACCAAGTCCGGCGAGCTCGTGGTCATCGGCGAGACCACCTGCGCCGAGATCCGCACGCCGATCCGCGACGACGAGCTGACCGTCTTCGTCGACCGCTGATCGCCCGATCGCACGCGCATCCGAGGGCGGGCTCCGCACGGGGCCCGCCCTCTTTCGTTGCGCGCCCTCCGGCCCCCACGCTCACTCGGCGCGCGTGGTCCGCGCGATCAGCTCGCGCGCCACCCCGGACTCGACCTCCTCCAGCCCGGCCGCCGGCCCCATCAGCGCCCGCCCGACGACGCGCAGGTAGACCGAGTCGCCCGGCTCCAGCTCGACGCGCTCCACGACCTCCCCGCGCGCCCGCACCCGCACGAAGTGCTCCCCGGGCGCCAGGGCCCGCGCGGTGAACTGCCCGGCGCGCAGGTGCGCCACCACCGCCCCGTCCACGCTCACCTCCACGCGGCGCATCCCCAGCCGCTGCGCGGGCCGGAAGACGTAGACCACGCCCTCCCCCGGCTCGAGCGGCTCGGGCGCGAAGGCCTCGCCCGGCGGGGTCGAGCGGCACGCCGCCAGGCCCAGCCCCAGCGCCAGCGCCAGGCTCCCCGCCCGCCACGATCCGGCCTGAGTCCCGTCACGCATCTCGGCGACGCTCCGCGTCCGTCAGCTCCGCCAGCCCGGCTCCGCGCGCCCGGCGCGCACCAGGCCCACGTAGATCTCGTGGTCCGCCTCCAGATCGAAGTGGCGCACCACCTCGCAGTCCAGCACGAACCCGGAGCGCCGCAGGATCGGCGCTCCCGTCGCCAGACGCACCACGTCCAGCGAGTCGAACGGATCCCCGCTCTCGTCCGGCGGCACCTGCGCCGCGAACTTGCGCATGATCAGCTTGTCCTCCGCGTCCACCGCGCACAGGCCGAAGACGTGGCTGTCCCGGATGAGCGGCTCGATCGTGTGCCCCTTGTACGCCGCCACGCACACCAGCGCCGGCTCGATCGCGCAAGGCTGGACCCAGTGCACGATCTGACCGGCGCGCTGGTTCTCGTGCGCCGCGGTGAGCAGGTACAGCCCGCGCGGGAGCGTGTCGCACAACGCCCGAGGATCGAAGGGTGCCGGAGTGCTCATGCCCGATCCGCCGAGTGGTTGCGTCCCCAGGCGGGAAGCGGCGAGTCTATCGGATCGCGCCGTCCGACCCGTTCCCGCCGGCGCGCGCCGCCAAAGCCCGCTCCGACACGGTCTTATCGGTGCGCCCGACCCGCGCGTTCGGTCGGTGTTGCCAAAGCGTCCCGCGCCGCACCCATCGACGCGCCGCCCTGGCGCTTCATGTGGACATCCCGTGGATTGTAAGTTGCCCCTTGCAATGTGGGGCAAAGTGGGGCATAATCCCACGCATGCCCACGGAGTCGCCCGAACGTGCTCTTTACCGGACATTCCGAGCACACCATCGACGCGAAGCTCCGGCTGGCGATACCCGCCAAGCACCGAGCGCTCCTCGATCCGAAACTGGATGGAACAGTCTGGTATTGCGTCCCCTGGCCCGGCGAGGCCCTGCGCCTGTATCCGCAACGGCGCTTCGAGGTGCTCGCCGAGCAGGGCGAGCAGACGCTCCTGCCCGATCCGGACTGGGCGGCCCTCGAGGCGACGCTCTTCGGCAACGCCGAGCGCCTCGAGATGGATGCCGAGGGACGGATCACCATCCCGCGCCTGCACCTGGAGCTGGCCGGGCTGGCGACGCCCGAGGTCGTGGTGGTCGGCGTGCGCAATCGGCTCGAGGTTCGCGATCGGGCGCGCTGGACCGCGGAGCTCCGCGATCGCGCGGCCCGACTCCCGGAGCTCGTGCACAGGATCGAGGCGCGCAGACGCCCCGAAGGCCGGAAGAGTGAGTGAGGCAGGAAGAGAGAGCCCCGCCCGAGGCGACAGCCGCGGGAGGCGGGCTTCGAGTCGGATTTGTGCCCGCGTGCGTCCGCCGCGGTAACCCAGCAACGCTCGAGCGCGGGAACGACCCAACGGACTGATCGTTCCCCGACCGGATCGCCCGCGGCCCACCCCGCACGCCGCGGCCGGACTACGGGCATCCCCGCCGCCCCTCCGCGGAGGCGCCACCC
>CAYWOF010000265.1:0-5537 GCA_964459825.1 uncultured Phycisphaeraceae bacterium
GCCAAGTCCACGCCGAAGAACAGCACGGGCAGCCAGATGAGTCCGTAGGTGGTTACTCGCGCGAGGTGTTGACGGCCCACCCCGCAGCGTCCGAGCGTGACGGGCAGCAACAGGAACGAGGCCGGGATCAGAAGGGGCAGGATCAGCGCGATGATCGCCTGGGGGGCCACGCTCGTCCCGTAGAGGCCATCGACCGGACCAAACCGCCATCGAAGATCCGGCCACGCATGGCTCCACCAGTATCGCAGAGAGGGCTGCGATGGGCCCATCAAGGTCAGGGGGCGCCACGATCGGGTGGTCATGTCGAGAGCGCACCACGCTACCGCGCACCAGGCGGTGACAAAGGCCATGCCTAGGCCGGCCACGGTGACCAGCTGGATCCATCGGATTCGGTACTCGATCCGTACCCATCGCCAGAACGCCCATGCGCGCGCGGCTCTCCAAGCCGTCCGCCCGAAAGCCCGAGCCCATCGTCCTTGAGCATGCTCGAAGCCGCCCGAGCGCACGGCGGCGAGCTGATGAAAAACGTATGCCCACTCGAACCGCAGTCCGCACTCGCTGCACACACCGCGCACCGGACACGCCGGCGGCAACGCCGCCTCCCACGACGCAACGATCCCTGACTGGTCGTACCCGCAGCGCGGGCACATGGGCACGGCGACCCCTCGCATGCGCCGAGTCTACCCGCCGCCGTGCCCCCGATCGCCGCTCGGGGCGATCGGTGCTTCCCCCGTTACCAAAGGCCTGCGACGGGTCGGGAAGGATGGGAGCCGGGCGGATTGCAGGTGCGAAGAAAAGGCTTGACGGCCCTGGCGTTCACCGTTAGGCTGGGGGTAAGGAGAGAGAGCATGGGAACCACGCGTCGCATCGTGGCCGCGCTCGCCGCGGTCGTTCTCGCCACGCCGGCGGCGATGGCGGATGTGATCATCAGCAACCTCCCGGGGAACGACGGGACATCCACGTTCATGAACGCGCCGCCCGGCGGGTCCAACGGCGGGGGCGTGCACGACTCCAAGGCCGCGGGATTCACCATGCCCGCGGGGCTGGGGTACACGCTGGACTTCGTCACGCTGCGCCTGGAGTACTTCAGCACGGCCTCGGTGCCGGTCGTTCAGCTCTACAGCAACGTGGGGGGCCAGCTCGGCGTGCCGCTGCACACGCTGTCGAACCCGGCGATCGTGGTGGGGACGGACAACTTCACCTTCACGCCGACATCGCAGGTCGATCTCAACGCGAATGAGACGTACTGGCTCCTGGTGTGGAACAACGCCTCGGTCGCCAACTCGTTCCGGTGGCTGGCCAGCGCGCCCGCGCTCGCGCCGACGGGCCTCGCCACGAGCGCCGGATACCGGTTCAGCAACGGGCCGCCGCCACCGACGGGCAACTCGACCACGCAGAACACCTATTCCATCAACGCCACCATCGTCCCGTCGCCCGGGGCGTGGGTGGTCGTGGGACTGGCGGGCGCGGGGCTGGTGCGCCGGCGTCGCTGACCGGAGGTTCGCCCGTCCGGATCACCAGGGCTCCAGAGACCGTCCCACACGGGCATGGCCCGGGGCGGCGCGGGCATCCCCCACCCGCCGGACGATCGCACAGAACCGTGGATCGTGGTTGCCGAGTCCATCGCACGGATGTTAGATTGGTCCCCCGAGCCGCGTGCCTCGCTCCTGGGGACCAACGATGGACGCACCAGCGCCGGTCAAGATCTGTATTCGCTGCGGGGTCGATTGCTCGGGCCGGCCCCGGACCAAGGACCAGTTCGGGCACTACACCTGCCGCGAGTGCTACGAGAAGCTCCAGGCGCAGGCCAAGGCCGCGCCGAGCCGGGCGCTTCCCGCGCCGAAGGCGGCGGCTCCGGCCCCGAACGCGGGCGCGCCGGCGCCCGCGCCCCCGGAGGCCGATGAACCCTTCGTGCTCGCGGATGACCCCGCGGGCATCGCCTCGGCCGTCGCCCACCAGCCCAGGGAGTGCTCCAACTGCGGCATGCTCCTGGCCCACGATGCGGTGGTGTGCATGCGCTGCGGGCTCAACCTCCAGACCGGCAAGCTGCTCGCGACCCGCAAGCTCTCGGGCGAGGGCCGCAGCTGCATCAAGTGCGGGTACTCGCTCGCCGGCCTCAAGACCACCAAGTGCCCCGAGTGCGGGACCGTCAACCACCGCAAGTCCAAGGCCGAGGAGCAGCGCGAGCAGGACCGCAAGACCAGCCGCGCGGTCGCCCGCAACGAGTACCTCAAGTCGTCATCTTCCTCCTCGGCCTGCTCGGGATCTTCGTGGTCGCCTCCGCCTTCACCGACCAGGCCGAGAACGTGGTCGTCCTCCACCTCATGAAGTACGCCATCTTCGTCCCCGTCGGTGTGGTCGTCTACTTCGTCTGCTGCCTGATGTGGATCGGCTTCGATGCGCCCATGCACCTGTCGGCCCTGCGCCTGGCCGCGGCGTTCGCGGTGGTGGACACGCTGGCGATCCCCTTCGCGCTCTTCGGCTTCATCGGCTTGGGGATGCTGGTCATCTCGCTCGGGCTGCTCCTGCACAACCTGATGGACCTGGAGGTGCAGGATGCCCTGATCCTGGCCGTGGTCCTGATCGTGGTCCAGGTGATCGTCGCCATCGCCATCTCGCAGGCGATGCAGGGGGGATGAGAGGGGATTGGGGGGTGACGGCGGGAGGGGTACCCGGGCGCCGGCGTGCCGTGACCGCCGATCGCGCCACCTGCGCGATCGTCGCCACCCGGGCGCGGCTACAGCGGCTTGCCCAGGGCCCGGCGCTTCTCGCGCAGGAACTTCAGATGGTGTTCGAGGTGATCGCCGTACCCCTTCACAAGGTCCGCGAGGCGCTCGATGCCGCGCTCGCTGTGGATGCCCACGCGCTCGAACGCCGCATCGGGCAGGGCGCGGAGCATGGCGGCGGTCATGAGCCGGTTCTTCTCGAAGAGCTCGCAGGCCAGCACGGGGTCGAGTCGCTCGTACGCCAGCGAGCGGATGTAGGCGTTCTCGTCGTAGCCCATCAGCAGGGGCTTGTCCATCGCGGCCACGCGCTTCATCCGGTCCGAGCCGACCTGGTCGCTGTCGAAGAGGTGGAGGACCAGCTGGTGGATCGACCACCTGCCGGGCACGGGGACGGCGAGCAACTCCTCACGGCTCAGGCCCTCGATCGCCCGGCGCGGCCCGCCCGCGCCGCGGGCGTAACGCTCGATCATGTCACGGTTCATGCTGCCTCCTCGCACCACGGGACCCGATCATACCGATGGCGCGGTGGCCAGTGGCACGCACCTTCGCGCGGCCTCCTCCGGGCTCGCGGGCGGGTTCTCGAGGTCGATCGGAAGGTACACGCCGCGCTCGTGGTCGCTGTTGAGGATGATGGCGCAGGGAGGGACGATGCGGAACCCCTCCTCCACCCGCTCATGCCCGAGGATGAAGAGGCGCACGCCCCAGCGCTCGACGAGGTCCTCGATCTGGTCGGCGTCGTACCCGCGACCCCAGACCATGAGGTGCGCCGAGCCGCGCCGCGGCTCGTAGTCGGCCTCGGTCAGGTCGCGCGTCAGGATCGAGGGGTCGAAGCGTTGCATGGCCCACGGGTCCGGGAGGCTGTGGGCGCAGAGGATGTCCCCGCCGCCCCCGGCGCACGCGCACCGGAGCGCCAGCGGCATCGAGAAGATGAAGTCCCGGATGGCCTCCTGCACCCGCGGCGCATGGTCCCCGCACGCGTGCTCCACCCCCTCGTTGAACGCCTCGACCACCTTCACCCCGTCCTTGACGATGCCCGCCCCGAGTACCTGGGCCAGCTCGTGGTTGGCGAGGATCGTGTGGATGCGCTCCGGGAACATCGCCTTCAGCGCCGCGATGCGGGCCAGGGCGCGGTAGGAGAAGTCCATGCCGCCGACCAGACGCTCGGAGTGGATGATCTCGTGGAGCAGGAGGTGCGTGGCCCCATCGGCGTCCCGACCCAGCCCGGCGGCGGCCACCAGGCGCGCCAGGTGGAGCGGATTGTCGTGGAGGTCCCCGGTGGCGATCAGCCGCCCGGGCGGCCCGATCCGATCGATGGCGCCGGCGCGGCAGCGGGCCGAGCGGTTGGCGGCGACCCCGGCGCGGAGCGCATCGACCACCGCGTCGGGGGATCGCAGGTCGATGGCAAGGGGATCGCTCATGGCGCGCCAGCGGGGTCGGCACCGGGCGCTGCGCCGACGGATGGGAGATCGGCCGGGTCGGCCCGGGGTCTACTGAACCTGCCCGGACATCGTGATCATCGGCAGGTACATCGCCAGCAGCAGGACCCCGATAACCAGGAACAGCCCGACGATCAGGACCGGCTCGAGCGTCGCCAGCAGGCGCTGGGCCCGGCGCTCGACCTCGCCGGCCATGTCGGCCGCCAGCCCGTCGAACGCCGTCTCCATGTCCCCGGTTCGCTCGGCGGCGATCAGCAGACGGCGCGTCGCGAGCGGCAGGGCATCGACCTGCTCGATCAGCACGCGCAGGGACCCGCCCTCGATCAGCCGGTGCCGGAGCGTCTCGAGCTGGCGGCGCAGCCGGGGCATCCCCACGGCCGCGTTGGCCACGCCGAGGGCGTCGGCGAGCGGAACGCCGGACTTGGCCATGGCGGCCATGACGGAGAAGAACCGGGCGCTCTCGCGCGCGAGCACCACCTCGCGGAGCAGCGGCGCCCGGCGCGCCAGGACCGCCAGCAGCCCGGCCATCGGACGGCGCGCCAGGACGCCGAGCACGGCCACGCCCGCGAGGACGGCCCCGAGGATCACCAGGTTGGAACGCAGGAACGAGCCCGCGCCCATGATGGCGCGGGTGTACCAGGGCAGGGCCCCCTCGCCCCCCTGCGCCAGATCGGTGATGGCCGCACCCAGGCGCGGCACAAGGAACGTCAGCATGCCCAGCACGACGAGCAGGCTGATCGAGAGCACGATCGAGGGGTAGATCATCGCCGTCGCGGCCTTGGAGCTGACGTCGAGCTGGCGCCGCACGGTGACCGCCAGCTGGCGCGCCGCCCCGGCGAGGTCGCCCGACCGCTCCGCGGCGCGGTACACCGCCACCGTGACGCGATCGAACGCCCCCGTCTTCTGGCAGGCGTCGGCGAACAGGGAGCCGGCGGCGACGAGCTCCCGCAGGCGCTCGACGAGGGGACGGGTGGCGGTCGAGACCGTCGCCGCGGCCACCTCCAGGGCCTCGACCAAGGGCACGCCGCGCCCGAGCAGCTGGGCGAGCGCATCGTTGAGGATGGCGACGTCCTTCGCGGGAAGGGCCCGCTCGCGAACGGCCCAGGCGGGCAGGCGGTAGGAGCGGAGAAGCAGGAGTCGCTCGCGCCGTAGCACGTCCGAGAGCGCGCGCCGGTCGCGGGCCTGACGGACGCCGAGCGTCCGGCGCCCCTGGGCCCGGGCGGCGATGAAGAAGTAGGATGCGGCGCGCGGCTGGGCGGTCACGGTTCAAGTGTACCGCCGCGGACCGGGGACGTTCCGGCCCGCGGCGCGAGGCGGGGGGCCCGCACCTATGGTTGCGCCGGCTCGCGTCGAGACGGCCGGTGTGGAGCCGGCG
>CAYWOF010000266.1:0-5487 GCA_964459825.1 uncultured Phycisphaeraceae bacterium
CGAACGGCCCGGAGGGGCGGCCGAGGGCACCGTGTGGAACTTCAGGAGCTTCGCCAACACCGCCCTCGTCATCCGGAACCCGGAGGCCGACCCATCCCGATGGATCGCCGAGGCGCACGACCTCGGCCGGATCGAACGGGATGGCCGGAGGTCCGTCTGGTCGCCCGCGGTCGCCCACGACCCGGCCGGCGGCATCCTGATCTTCGGCCTCGACGACACGGACGTGCTCAACAAGAAGCTCCTTCTCGCGCGGGGGCCCGACACCAGCCTGGCACGGCCGGAGAGCTGGAGCTACTGGACCGGCGATGGATGGTCACCGGACCGCGTGGCCGCCGCCCCCATCGCCGAGCATGCGACGGACGAGTTCAGCATCCACCTCGAGGGCAGGGGTCCCGGCCGCCGCTGGGTCATGGTCTACATGGAGCCCAACCTCGGCCACCGGATCCTCTTCCGGACCGCCGAACTCCCGCAGGGCCCCTGGTCCGAGCCCGGCGTGCTGTACGAATGCCCCGAGCCCGCCACCGATCCCACCGTCATCGTCTACAGCGCCCGGGCCCATCCGGAGCTGTCGAACGATGAGCGACTCTTCATCACCTACTGCGTCAACAGCACGGACTTCTGGCACATGCTCGCCCACGCCGATCTCTATCGCATCCGGGGCATCACGATCGCGCGGTCGTCGCTGCGCGGCCCGTAGGGCCGCCCGCCGGACCGTCCTGGAGGAGCCATGATCCGGAAAGTCAACCTGCGCGAGCAGTTCGAGCGGATCCCCGAGCTCTGGTCCCCGCGCATCGCCGGGGATGTCAACGAGGCGTGCGTGAAGCTCGCTCGGCTCCACGGCGAGTTCGTTTGGCACCACCACGAGGTCGAGGATGAGCTCTTCCTGGTCGTGCGGGGGGAGCTGCTGCTCCGGCTCCGGGATGGCGAGCTCCGCCTGGCCGAAGGGGAGATGGCGATCGTCCCCCGCGGGGTTGAGCATCTGCCGGTCGCCGAGAACGAGTGCTGGGTGCTGCTCGTCGAACCGAGGTCCACCCTGAACACGGGCAACCTCGTCAACGACCGGACGGTCGCCGCGCCGCCTCGGATCTGACCGAGCCCGGGCCCAAAAAACTCCCGGCTTCCCCCGCGCCGGGTGCTTGTCTGGACGGGCGCGGTCGATACCATGTTCGATTCGGCGTGGTGGTGCGACGGGCGCTCGCGTGGTGGCGAGGCGCCGGCGCGAACACGGAGGTTCGCGGCTCGCCGCGGGTTGTTTCGCCCCGGCCGCCGCACGACCCGACCCCGCGGAGCCGTCGCCCCCGGCGCCGGCCACAGGACCCGGGCTCGCCCCTCGACGGCCTCACGACATGGCGACGATCACCTCGACCCGCAACACGTTCCTCCACGGCCAGTGGACGGTGGAGGACTCCGCACGCCTGTACGGCCTGGCCGACTGGGGCAAGGGGTACGTCGCCGCCGGGCCGGACGGCCACCTGTGCATGCTCCCGTCGAAGGACGCCTCCCGGCGCGTGGACCTCTACGAGCTGGTGCAGGGCCTGCGCGAGCGCGACATCCACACGCCGGTGCTGGTCCGCTTCTCCGACACGCTCGCCCACCGGCTGCGCGAGCTGCGCGAGGCATTCGACACCGCCATCCGCGAGAACGACTACAGGGGTCAGTACCGGTGCGTGTACCCGATCAAGGTCAACCAGCAGCGGCACGTGTGCGAGGAGATCCGCAACTTCGGCGGCCCGCTCGGCTTCGGGCTGGAGGCCGGCAGCAAGCCCGAGCTGCTGGCGGTCCTGGGCCTGACCGAGGGGCACAACGACATGCCGATCGTGTGCAACGGCTTCAAGGACGACGAGTTCATCGAGACCGTCGTCCTGGCCGCCAAGCTGGGGCGCAACATCATCCCCGTCGTGGAGCGCTTCAGCGACCTGGAGCTCATCGTCAAGCACGCCACCCGCTACGGCGTCCGCCCGCAGATCGGCGTGCGGGTGAAGCCCTCGGCGCGCGGGAGCGGCAAGTGGGAGTCGTCGAGCGGCGCCCGGTCGAAGTTCGGCCTCTTCGTGGCCGAGACCCTCAAGGCGCTCGACTTCCTGAAGCAGCACGGCATGGCCGACTGCCTCAACATGCTCCACTTCCACATCGGCAGCCAGGTCTCCGACATCCGCCAGCTCAAGGCCGCCGTGAACGAGCTGGCCCACATCTACACCGAGCTCCGACGCCTCGGCGCGGGGCTGAAGATCATCGACATTGGGGGCGGCCTGGGGGTGGACTACGACGGCTCCGGCTCGGCCTGGGAGTCGAGCATCAACTACAGCGTCCAGGAGTACGCCACGGACGTCGTCTACCGCATCAAGAGCGTCTGCGACGACGCCGGCGCCCCCCACCCGACGATCCTGTCCGAGTCCGGGCGGGCCATGGTGGCCTACTCCAGCGTGCTCATCTTCGACGTGCTGGGCCGCTCGCGCTTCGAGAGCCGGCCGGACCTCGATCAGATCCGTGCCGCCATGGCGGCCGAGGATGAGGCCCCCCAGCCCGTCTCCGACCTGCTCGACGCCTACGAGCGGATCAGCGACCGCAACCTCGTGGAGGTCTACCACGACGCCGTCCAGGCCCGCGACGAGGCCATGAGCCTCTTCAGCCTCGGGTACATCAGCCTGCCCATGCGGGCGGCCTCGGAGACCCTCTTCTGGGCCATCGGGCGCCAGATCCTGGCCCGGGCGGCCAAGCTCGGCGAGCTGCCCGAGGAGCTCCAGAACCTCCCCGAGCTCCTCTCGGACATCTACTACTGCAACTTCTCGATCTTCCAGTCCATGCCCGACTCGTGGGCCATCGATCAGCTCTTCCCCATCGTCCCCATCCACCGCCTCAACGAGGAGCCCACCCGCCGGGCCACCCTCGCCGACATCACCTGCGACTCCGACGGCCAGGTGGACCGCTTCGTGGACAAGCGAGATGTCAAGCGCACGCTGGAGGTGCACGAGCTCCGCCCCCTCCAGCCGTCGGCCCCGCCGACGAACGGGAACGGCAACGGCGGCCCCGCGCCGACGGGCGTCACCGCCGCGGCCGACTCCGGGCACGAGCCGTACTACCTCGGCGTCTTCCTCGTGGGGGCCTACCAGGAGGTCCTCGGAGATCTGCACAACCTCCTGGGCGACACCCACGCCGTCCACGTCTCCGTGGACGACCAGGGGCGCTGGTCGATCGACGAGGTCGTCGAGGGCGACACGGTCAAGGAGGTGCTGGGCTACGTGCAGTTCGACACCGAGGACCTGGAGCGGGCGATGCGCCGCGATGTCGAGCGGGCCGTGCGCGAGGGGCGCATGGTCGTCGCCGAGGGCCAGTCGCTCCTGAAGTTCTACGAGCAGGGCCTCGAGGGGTACACGTACCTCGAGGAGTGAACGGACTGGCTGCCAGCGCTCGCCCGTTCTCGGGCGCAGCGAGCCCCGAGCGTGAGCGAGCGGTCCTCTACCCGGTGCCCCCCGGCCACCGTGTGCCGCTCCCTTCGGCAAACTCCCTTCGCCCTCATCGACCTTCCGCGCGGTACACTGCCTGCCGAAGGAGCCCACCATGCAGCGCCGCGACTTTCTGGCCGCCTCGCTCGCCACCGCCGGCGCGGCCGCCGCGACCGCCTCCACGCGCGCCCAGCCACCCGCCCCGAAACCCGATACCTCGACCCCGAAACCCGCGAGCGGCGGTCGCCTGAAGCAGTCGGTCTGCCGGTGGTGCTACGGACGCATGCCCCTCGACGAGCTCTGCAAGAACGCCGCGGCCTTCGGCTACCAGTCCGTCGAGCTCCTCAACCCCGACGAGTGGTCGGTGCCGGGCGCGCACGGCCTCACCTGCGCCGTGGCCAACTCCGTCCCCTCCAACCCGATCCCGCGCGGCTTCAACCGGGCCGCCAACCACGACCAGATCGTCAAGGAGCTGGAGGAACGCCTGCCCCTGGTCGCCGCCGCGGGCCTGCCCAACCAGATCTGCTTCTCCGGCAACCGCGACGGCCTCTCCGACCGGGAGGGGATCGACAACTGCATCAAGGGCCTGAAGCGCATCACGCCGCTGGCCGAGCGGCTGGGCGTCACCCTCATCATGGAGCTGCTCAACAGCAAGGTGGACCACGGCGACTACCACTGCGACCGGACGTGGTGGGGCGTGGAGGTCGCGCGCGGCGTGGGCTCGCCGCGATTCAAGCTCCTCTACGACATCTACCACATGCAGATCATGGAGGGCGATGTGATCCGCACGATCACCGACCACTTCGACCACATCGCCCACTACCACACCGGCGGCGTCCCCGGTCGCAACGAGATCGACGGCACGCAGGAGCTGCACTACCCGGCCATCTGCCGCGCCCTTGCGGACAAGGGATACGCCGGCTTCGTCGGGCAGGAGTTCATCCCGAAGCGCGACGCGATGGCGTCGCTGCGGGAGGCGATGGGGGTGTGTGACGTGTAAAGCCCGTTGCATGCGTGACTTGCAGATCTAGTCCGTTGTACGTACACTGTTCGGCAATGAGACTGCTCGATCAAGTGCATCCGGATAAGCTCCGCGGAGGGTTCTACACCGAGCCGCACGTTGTCGAGTTCTGCCTCCGTCAGGTGCGCAGGCTGTACGGAGCTTGGCCCGAGCGTTGGCTCGAGCCCTCCGCAGGTGACGGGGCTTTCGTGCGCGGGATCGGCGAGGTCTTGCCCGCCACCACTCGGCGCGGTATCCGCCTTCAAGCGGTTGAGGTGATCGGTGCCGAAGCTGCCCGGTGCTCCAACGCGATCAGTGGTTCGGGTATCGAAGGCACCGTCGCGAACGAGAGCTTCTTTGAATGGGCTTCGCGCGATGCCAGCCAGTTCGATGCCGTCGTCGGCAATCCGCCCTATGTGCGATACCAGTTTGTCGGCGAGAGTGACCGGAACCTCGCCGAGCGCTTGGTACGGAATCTCGGCATTGTACTCCGTGGTGTGTCAAACCTTTGGATTCCCTTTGCGCTGCTGAGCTTGGCCCGGCTCCGGGGAGGGGGGTGCTTCTCGCTCGTGCTTCCCAGCGAGTTATTCTGCACAAGCAGCGGGGGCCAGTTCCGCAACTACCTCATCGAGCACTACACGTCGTTGGAGATAGACCTATTCCCACGGGGCACCTTTCCTGACATCCTGCAGGACGTTGTCGTCATCAGCGGGCGTAAGGCGATCCGCCCAGCTGATGCCCGGCCCGTTCGGTTCACCGAGCACACACGAATCGGGCGAGTCGTGTGGGGGCATCGCGTGGCGGCGGCGGAAGACTCCTGGCTGCGCTACTTGCTGAGCGAGTGCGAGTACGCGGCATTCATCGAGGCGAAGCGGCTCCCCGGCTTTCAAGACCTTGGGGCCATTGCGCGGCTGGAAGTCGCGATCGTCACCGGCGCGAACAGCTTCTTCACTGTGCCGGAGCACACCGTTGCTGAGTACGACCTCGGCCCTTGAGCGTGTCCCATTCATAGTTGGAAGTGGATGGCGGCGTAGGTGAGTCACGTTA
>CAYWOF010000267.1:0-5485 GCA_964459825.1 uncultured Phycisphaeraceae bacterium
CGCGCCGCCCTTGTCGCTGAGCGATTTCATGTAGGCGACCACCGCCCCGATCTCGGCCTCGCTCAGCACGCCCTTGAAGGGGGTCATCTGGTTGGGGAAGCCCTTGACCAGCTTCTTGGCCGGCTCGAGGATCGAGTCGCGGATGTAGTTGTCGTCGCGGGCCGCCAGGCTCGTGCCGTCGGCGAAGTCCACGGGGTACCCGTAGAGGTTCTTCCACGTGGGCCCGGTGTTGGCCTTGCCGTCCACCGTGTGGCAGGTGACGCACCGGTTCTTGTGGATCAGGGCGCCCCAGGCCTCGGGGGACTCGGGGATGCCCCACTTGCGCACCGTCTCCTCGTACTCGGCCGGGGGCACGACGCGCAGGATCGCGAACATCTGCGAGTGGTTCTCGCCGCAGTACTCGGCGCAGAAGACCCAGTGGTCGCCGAGCTCCTCCGTGACGAACCAGTAGTTGGTGTAACGGTTGGGGAAGACGTCGAACTTCGAGCGGAAGTCCGGCACCCAGAAGCTGTGGATGACGTCGTTGCTGATCATCCGCAACTTGACCGGGATGCCCGCGGGCACGACCCAGATGGGCACGTCCTGGGCCCCGGCCATCACGCCCGGCGAGGTGGCGTCCTTCACGTGACCGTTGTCGTCGAGCTCGAACGTGCGCGAGCGCGTGGTGAGCGGCGACATGGCCCCGTTGGGGTACTGGAGCGTCCACGACCACTTCTGCGCCTGGAGCGAGAGCTCGATCGCGTTGGCGGGGGCCACCACCGCGCTGGCGTACCCCCAGAAGCCGAAGAAGAACATGAACACCAGGATGATCGTGGGGACGATCGACCAGGCGAGCTCGAGGGGCGTGTTGTGCGAGGGGCTGCGCTCCGGGGCCCGGCCCGGGCGGTGCCGGTAGGCCCACATGAAGTACCCCATCAGGGCCATCAGGATGACGAACGACACGACCGACACCCAGAAGATGAACATGTAGACCGAGTCGGCGTTGCGCGCGAACTCGTTGGCGCCCTCGGCGCGGAACTGGCTCCGGTGGAACCAGTCCAGGGGGCCCTGGGCGAGGGTCTCGGGGGCGAGGAGCGGGCTGGGACGGACGTGTTCGATCATGGGTTCATCCGACGCGAGGACTCGTGGCGGGCGATCCGGGCCGGGCGCCGTCCGGGCGTGCGGCGCGCGCGTGCCGGGGGCGGGACCGAGGGCTCGGTGGACCCCGGCGGGGCCGCCACGGCCGGCGCCGCGAGCCGGCGCCGCGACCGGGCACGCTCCCCGAGCTTGAGGGCGAGGATGAGCCCGCCCACGGCGAGCATCGAGACCACGGCGCCGATCTTCATCACCGCCATGGCCTGGAGCGAGTAGGACCCCGCCCGGGCGTCGTAGCGGTAGCAGAAGTGCAGGAACAGGTCCCCCAGCGTGCGCGCGACCTTCCCCTCGGACGCCTCGAGCAGCGCGAGCTTGAGGTCGCGCCCGCGCACGTCGAACCCGTGGATGTAGCGCGACACCACGCCCTCGGGCGTGAGCACGACCAGGGCCGTCGGGTGCGAGTACTCGTCCTGGGCCTCGATGTACTTGTACTTGTACCCCACCGCGGCGGCCAGGCGGCGCACCTCGGCCTCCTCGGCCGTGTGGAACTCCCAGCCGGCCCGGACCGACTCGGTGACGGGCTGGTGGTAGCCGCCAAGGGCCAGGCGCCGGGCGTCGGCGGCCATCCGCGTGGTGTTCCCCGGGTCGAAGCTGACCACGATGACGTTGAACTCGCGCCCCACCGTGAAGTCGGTGCTGTTGAGGCCGTCGTTGAGGCGCTGGAGCATCAGCGGGCAGGCCAGGGGGCAGTCGTAGTAGGCCAGCAGGAGCACCACCGGCCGGCCATCCTGGAAGTACTTGCCGACCGTGACCGGCTGGCCCGAGGAATCGGTGAGGCGCACGTCGAGCGGGATGCGCTCGCCGGTGCGGTCGTCCACGCCGACGTCCTGCATCGCCTCGGGCAGGCGGTTGAGGGCCTGGCGCGCCGCGGCGGGCGCGCACGCCATCGCCAGCGCCATCGCGCCGAGGCGCAGCCACCGGCCGAGCTGGGGAGCCCTAGCGTCCATCGCCTCCCGCCTGCGCGTACCCCCGCACGACGCGGTCCATCGCCTCATCCATGGGGAGCGACACGGCCCCGGCGTTGACCCGCGACCAGCCGTAGTCGGCCAAGGCCGCCCGGGCACCGTCGCGGTACTTGACGAACTCCTCGGCGAGCACGGTCGTCTCGATGCTCGCGCGGCGCTGGAGGGTGACCACGCGGTGGAAGTACACGATCGTGACGCCGATCGTTCCCGCCACGAAGAGCACGATGACGGTGAAGAAGATGGCCAGGATCCGCGTGTTGACCTGGGCGGCGTGCTCCTCCTGCGGAGCACCCTCCGCGGCCGTGTGGCGATGCCACGGCTCGATGTGCTCGGGCGCATCCGGCGTGTAGTGCGTCTTGTGGGTCATGACCGGGCTGCTCGCTGATCAGTTACTGTTCGATGGTACGCGTTGCTGTTCAACAGGATTTCTAAATCGGATGCGTTCGCACTGTAATAGGATCAAACATAGTTCCGATGCGAGAGCGCCTCGGCGAGGCGGGGATCGCGTGTCGGTACCAGCGGACCGGCGCCGATGCGGCGGACCAGCAGCCCGGAGAAGATCCCCAGGGCGGCCACGACCCCGGCGATGTCCAGCCAGACCGTTCCCAGCTTCACGGGGTCGGCGGTGACCGGACCGCCCGCGGCGGTCTGCGCGAGGAACGGGCCCAGCTCCGCCGCGTAGACCATCGGGCGCACGATCCAGTAGATGTCCAGGATGTGCATCAGGATCGCCCAGGCGGCCATGATCGAGAGGAGGGCGAAGCTCCGCCGGATGCGCCGCCACAGGAGGATGAAGAAGGGGATGAGGAAGTGCCCGAAGCACAGGAACGTGGACAGGCCGTTCCAGCCGCCGGTCTTGCGCGCCAGGAAGAAGCTGGTCTCCTCCGGGATGTTGCTGTACCAGATGAGGAAGTACTGGCTGAAGGCGATGTACGCCCAGAAGACGGTGAAGGCGAACATGAGCTTGCCGAGGTCGTGCAGGTGCTCCTCGGTGACGGCGCCGCGCAGCTTGCCGGCGCGCTGGAGGCACGCCAGGACGATCACGACCGTGGGCACGGAGCTGAACGCCGCGCCGGCGAAGTAGTAGACGCCCCACATGGTGCTGAAGAACCGGTAGTCGATGGACATGAGCCAGTCGAAGGCCGCGAACGCCGTGGTGAGGGCGAAGAGGAGCATGCCCCAGGCGCTGGTGAACCGGGCCCGGTTGGTGAGCCACCGGTCGCCGGTCCGGTCCTGCTCCGTCGAGTAGCCCCAGAGACGCCGGACCAGGTAGACCCAGACCAGGGTGTAGAGGACGGCGCGGACGAGGAAGAAGATCGGGTTGAGGAAGGCGGACTTCTCGGTGAGGAGCAGGTCGCGCCCCGCACCCTCGCCGACGATGCTGTCGTTCATCCACCGGAAGAGCGCGCCGTGCGTGAGCGCGATCTCGATCACGAGCGTCACCGCCACCATGGCCAGGGCCACGGGGATCATGCTCATCAGGTTCTCGAACTGACGGCGGACCGTGACCGACCAGCCCGCGCCGACGAGGTGGAACGCGAGGGTGAAGAACAGGGCCCCGAGGCCCAGGGCCAGGCAGACCATGACGCCGACGTGGTAGGCCGCCAGGGCGTGGGTGGGGCCGAGCCGGTAGGCCCCGAACAGCGTGACCAGGGCACCGATCCCGCCGATCCCCAGGAGGATGTGCGAGAGGCTGCTCGCGCGCGCGGGCTCGAGCGTGATGTTCTCGGGGCGCATCGCGCCCTCGTGCGAGGCGTCGTGGGCGTGGCCGTGGTGCCCGGCGCCGGCGGCGATCTGGCTCATGGCTGGCCTCCGGAGGGCGTCGACGGGGGAGTGGAGGGGGCCGCCGGAGCGGGGCTCGGCGGAGGCGGGGGCTTGGAGGCCTCCAGGGCCGCGCGCCGGTCCGCGGGCACGTCCGCGAGCGTGCCGCGCTGCGAGGCCTGGAGCGCCCGGATGTAGGCCACGACGGCCCAGGCGTCCCGCTCGGACAGGGCGTGGGCGTAGGACGGCATGCGCTGCGCGCCCGTCGCCGGGTCCACCACGCCGTGCATGGCGGTGTAGAACAGGAACCCGTCGGTGCCCTTGCCGTCCGGCTCGTTGGGGTCGCTGTACTTGGGATCGTGATAGGTGGGCACGGGTGCGCCCCAGCGTCGCCCGACGAAGGCGCCCGAGCCGCCCGGGGTCTGGGCCGAGTCGGGCTGGGCCCCCTCGCCCGTGTACCCGTGGCAGACGGCGCAGTAGATGTTGAACCGCTCCTGCCCGCGCTCCAGGAGGGCGCGGTTGACCGGGATGGGGATCCGCGTGGCGTAGATGTTCCGGAGGCCGTCGGCGCTCCGGCCCACCACGCCCCGGTAGAGCGCATCGTCCTCGCGCAGCAGGTCGGCGCGCTGCGTGGTGAAGTCGGCCGCCCACGGCGCGTCGGACACGAAGTCCACGCGCCCGAAGGCGACGACCCCCGCCGGGGGTTGGCGCATGGCCCGCCCGTCGGCGTACATCGGCGAGGGCGTCTGCGGCTTCCACTTGGGGGAGTCGTCCATGTCGGGGAAGAACTGCCGGGGCGACTTGTCGGAGCGATCGCCGCGGCAGCCGGCGACGAGACCGGCGCCGGCGATCGCCGCGAGCGCGATGGCCCCGCCCGTGCCCCGTCGGACCCTCGATGTGCGTGCGCTTGGCTTCATGTGCTGCTCTGCTGTTCGGCTGCGCTGCGTCAGTCCTCGACCAGGTCGATCTGCGTGCCGCCCGCGGCGTGCAGGAGGGTGCGGACGGCCTCGGGGTTGAAGCGGGGGTCGGTCGCCTCGACGGCGATCACGAAGCGGTCCTGGCTGGCGCGGAGGAACCGCTCCTTCTTGAGGAGGGGGTGGTTCCAGCGCGGCAGCCCGTTCATGGAGAGCATGGCCAGCAGGGCGGTGAAGGCGGAGAAGAGGACGCCCAGCTCGAAGACGATGGGCGTGAAGGGCTCCCACGCCCCGTACGGCTTGCCCTGGACCGTGAGCGGATAATCGGCGGCGCTCATCCACCACTGCATGAGGAAGGCCAGGCCCGCGCCGGTGAACGCCCCGGTGGCGACCAGCAGGGGCAGCCTGGTGCGCCGGACGCCCATCGCGTCCTCGATGCCGTGGATCGGGAAGGGGGAGTAGACGTCCCAGCGGGTGTAGCCGGCGTCGCGCACCTTCTCGGCCGCGTGGTAGACGTCGCCCGGCGTGGCGAACTCGCCCATCACGCCGACGATCTCGGCGCCGGACTCGGTGACGAAGCGCGGCGCCGGGCGGGGGACGACGGTGAAGTAATCGTGTTGTCCTGAGCGCTGGAGCGTGGCGACAACACCCATGTCAGCGGCCTCCCATCGCGGGCGGGCTTGGCTGGTGCGCGCGGCGCTCCGGCTCCGG
>CAYWOF010000268.1:0-5434 GCA_964459825.1 uncultured Phycisphaeraceae bacterium
GTTCTCGCCGGCGAGCACGTGGACCTCGCCGGCGCGCAGATCGAAGTCCACCCGGTCGAGCACGCGCTGCGCGCCGAAGGACTTGGTGATGCCCTCCATCGAGACGAGCTGGCTTCCGGCGTCACTCAAGAGGAGCTGCCACAGAGTACGGTGAGCCCGGGGACGAACACACGGGGGAGCATACCGAGCGCGCGCCACGGAACGCCAGACGTGCTCCCGCGCTTCGCCTCGTCCGGACTCTGTGCCCCCGGCGCCTCGATGCTCGCGCTCCGCCCCATGCCCGGTGGCTACGGCTTGCCGAGCGTCAGGCAGTCGAGGCCGAAGAAGGCCCGTGTGCCGGTGGCCGCGGCGTTGGCCCCGACCACCTCGACACGGAGCCTGTAGGCCCCGTTGACGGGCGGGTGCGTGCCAAGGTCGATGGGGCCCGTGGCGAGGCACTTGTCGCGGGCGCCGCTGTAGAGGTCGAGGTCGCTCCCGGCCTGCTTGCCGTTGACGCTCACGCGGACGATGCCATAGTCCCAGCTCCTCGTGGCGTAGAGCGTCAGGCGCTGTGGGCCGGCCCCGGAGGCGGGAACCACGACCTCGACAAAGTCACCGGGCTTCCGGGCCTGCACCCAGAGGTGCGCGTCGCCGCTCCACGTTTCGCGCCCGAAGCCCTTCATGTCCTGGGCCCCGGCGGGCGTCTCCGGCGACCGGGCGGCGATCCCCAGGCCCTCGCACTCCACGGCGCCCTCGATCTTGAAGGGCGGGGGCAGGGGCGGGGGTTGCGGGATGGGCTTGGCGGCTTCCTCCGGCTGCGCCGGGCGGTTGGTGGTGACGCCCGGCGCCGCGTAGAAGTAGGTCGTCGCCGCGTAGGCGACATCGCACTCGGCCCAGTGCCAGACCTCGATGTCCATCCTCAGGGACGACTCGAACGGGATCGCGTCGAGCGAGCGGACGCGTCCGACGGTGGTGTGTCCGTAGTTGCCGCCCAGGGTCTGCCCGTCGCAGCGCGGCTGGGCGTGGAAGGGGTGCGTGAAGGGCACGTTGCAGCACCAGGCGTAGCCGTAGTAGTCCTCGGTGCCGGTGCCGAAGTGGGAGGGGAACGTCTCCCCATCCACGTAGATCTTCTCATCGCCCTCGCCCCACCAGGCCTCGACCGGGTTCATGACGGCGAGGGAGTCGCCGACGTACACGCCCTTGCCGGTGATGGTGGCGTAGTTGAAATCCTGCGTGCCGCGGCCCCCGTAGGCGTGGATGGGGTGCTCGTGGCGCCAGGTGGCGCCGAAATGGAGGGAGCGGTCGTCCCACTCCCACCCGAGGATGCCCAGCCCCCACGCCACGGTCACCGGGGCCTTGCCCAGGTTGGTGATCGTGAGCGAGGCGGAGTTCTGGTAGGGCATGACGAACCAGGCGGACATCGTGCCGTCCGCGTGTACGGCCCGGTACCAGTCCTGGAAGGGGGTGGTGCCCACGCCGGAACCGAAGAAATCACCGACAGGGCACCAGGCGGTCGTCTCGCCGTCGAACTCGAAGGCCAGGACGGTCGAACGCAGCGCCTGGTCGCGGTTGTACGCGTCCAGGCGCAGGCTGATGCCCGAGAGCGCCGCGGTGTTGCCGGCGCCGAGCGTGAGCGTGGTGCTCTCGCCGGCGCCGAGCGTCTTGCCGTCGCCGACCACGCGGAAGGGCTCCCGCGGGGCGGCCAGGGTCTGCTGGGTCGATTGGAGCAGGGCGCCGTGCGTGGCCGGGTCCTGGGCGGTGAACGTGCGCACCTCCGTGCCGGGGGCGTAGGTGCGGTAGTTGACCTGGTAGTAGAACCCCCGCTCATCGCTGGTGACCTTGCAGTGGCGGGCGTAGGGGATGGGGAGGTAGAGGTTCCAACCCCGGGAGCGCTCCCCCGAGAGCGGCTCGCCGATGGTGACCCCTCCCGCGGTCCACTTGGCGCCGAGGAGATCGGTCATGGGAGCCGCGATGGCCGGCTCGGTGGCGCCGTCGAGGTAGATGCGCAGAGTGCCCTTGGGGTTGGCAGACCAGATGCGGACGATGGCGCCGGGGCCGGCCATGTCCGCCATGACCCACTCGGTGCGACCGGCGGTCTTTTCCTCACGCAGGTACTTGTCGGCATCCCCGTTGGCGAACCACGTGTCCTGGCCCTTGTCGTTGAGCTTGCCGGGGGCGGTGGAGGCGCGGTCGTAGCTGCTGAACTGGCGGCAGGTGTACGCGGGGTCAGGGAGCTGCGCGACCACGTTCCGGTCGGTCATCTCCGCGAGGAGCGAGTCGAAGGAGACGGGGGGGCTGGCGAGGCAGGCCGCGGTCAGGCCGAGCGTGACGACAATGGGCAGGCATCGCATGGAAGTCCTCCACGGACCGGGCGGTGGGCCCCCCGGCCGATCGGTTAATCTACCACCTCCCCGGGCCCAACGGCGGGGCCCAAGGACCATCCCATGGACAGACGCGTTTTTCTGAAGTCGGCGGCGGGCACGGCGGCGGGTGGGGGGCTGCTGATGGGGCTGCCGATCATCAACGCCCAGCCGGAAGGCCTGTCGCCCCGGCGGCTGATCCCAGCGGACAAAGGGTACTCGGCCGAGGAGTTGGCCGCGCTGCGACGGCGGGGGACGCGGCGGGTGTACACGGGCGACCGGCGGTACTCGATCGGGATGCCGGTAGGGGGGATCTGCGCGGGGCAGGTGTACCTGCTGGGGGACGGATCGCTGTGCGGATGGCACGTGGACGGGCGGCTCAACGCGACGGGGTACGGGGCGGTGAACTACCGGACGAGGCCGCCGGCGCGGGAGCTGGAGCACGCGTGGTGGTTCCATACCAGCACCGTCGACGGGGCGAGTCGCAAGACGACGATCGGCAGCGGTCCTCGCCTCGATTCCGCCGAGTTCATCGGCGAGTATCCGATCGCCGAAGTCCGGTACCCCGCCCGAGCGAGGGTCGCCGATGACAACTCACCCCACTGGCCCGATGGGATTGAGGCCACCCTCCGGGTCTACTCGCCGTTCTGTCCGCTCAACGCGAAGGAGTCGGCGCTCCCTTGCACCGTCTGTCGCCTCACCCTGAGGAACACATGGGCGGAGCGCATCGCGGGCACGGTGGGACAAGGGCTGCAGAACGGTGTGGAGCGATCGGAGCCGGGGGATGTCCCCGTGCGGTGGAGGAATCGGGTGGTGCGCGAGGAGGGCATGGTCGCGGTGGCGATGGATGCGCTGCCGCTGGAGTCGCGCCAGGATGCGCGACCCGATCGGCTGCTGGATGACTTTGAGGGTGATGTGTACGTGGGGTGGAAGGCGGAGGGCGACGCGTTCGGTAAGGGCCCGGCGCGCGGAACGGAGCCCGATCAGAATCCGGTGACCGGGTTCAGCGGCACGGGGCTCGTGAACAGCTTCCGCGGCGGGGCAGGTGTCGCGGAGGGGGACCGCGTGACGGGCAAGCTGGTCAGCGAGCCCTTCACGATTGACCGGGACTTCATGTCGTTCCTGATTGGCGGGGGAGGGCACGCCGGACGCACGTGCCTGAACCTGGTCGTGGAGGGCCAGGCTGTGCGCAGCGCCACCGGCTCGAACAGCGAGAAGCTCTCGGCGCGCGCCTGGGACCTGCGCGAACTGGCCGGCAGGCAGGCGCACCTGGAGATCGTCGATGCGGCAACGGGCGCCTGGGGCCATGTCAACGTGGATCGACTCGTGCTGACGGACGCGCTGCCCGAGGATCTGAAGCGGCCGCGACCGGATTCGCCCTCGAACGGAACCATGTGCCTGGCGCTGCTCGGGGAAGGATTTGGTTACGCGGATGAGGGCCAGTACCGGTTGGTGCGGCAGGGGCTGCGTGCGGATACCGATGCCTCGTTGACGTCAGAGAAGGCTCGGGTCGGGGCTGTCGTGGCCCCGTTCGACCTGGGCCCCGGTGAGTCCCAGGAGTTCGTCTTCGTCATCGCCTGGCACTTCCCCAACCTCCACACCGGCCAGGGGCAGATGTACACCAACTGGTTCGAGGATGCCCTCTCGGTCGCCCGCTATGTCCGCGTCAACGACCGGCGGCTCCACGAGCAGACCGACCTCTTCCGCAAGACCTGTTACGAGGACACGACGCTCCCGTGGTGGCTGGCCCTGCGCCTGATGATGCCCACGGCGAACCTCGCCACGGGCACATCGCAGTGGTGGAAGAACGGGCGATTCTGGGGGTGGGAGGGCGTCGGGTGCTGCCACGGCACGTGCGCCCACGTCTGGAACTACTCCCACGCCGAGGCCCGGCTCTTCCCCGAGCTCGCCCGCTCGACGCGGGTCATGCAGGACCTCGGCACGGCGTTCGAGGAGGCCACGGGGCGCGTCGCGTTCCGCGGCGAGGTGGACAAGGGCTTCGCGTACGCGGCCGACGGCCAGGCCGGGACCGTGCTCAAGTGCTACCGCGAGCACCTGGCCAGCCCGGACGACTCGTTCCTGAGGGCCAACTGGCCCCGGATCAGGCAGGTGCTCGCGTACCTCGTCACCAAGGACCTGGAGGAACAGAGGGCGGGTGGGGCGGAGCCGGACGGGATCATCGAGGGGCACCAGCACAACACGTACGACATCGATTTCGTCGGGCCCAACACGTTCGTCGGATCGCTGTACCTGGCCTCGCTGCTCGCGGGGGCGCGGATGGCGGAGCTGGTGGGGGATGCGGACTCGGCCACGCGGTACCGCGCGATCTACCAGCGCGGGCGCGACTGGACCGAGCGGAACCTCTTCAAGAACGGCTACTTCGTGCAGCGCATCCCGGACGGGAGCACGGACCCCTGGCAGTACGCCGAGGGGTGCCTGTCCGATCAGCTCTTCGGGCAGACGTGGGCCCGGCTGCTCGACCTCGGCACCGTCTACGACGAGGAGAAGGTCCGCGCGGCGCTCTTGGCCGTCTACCGGCACAACTTCGCGCGGGATGTGGGCGTCTACAACGCCGAGTTCCCGCCCGAGCGCGAGTTCGCCAGCCGGCGCGAGGCCGGGCTGTTCGTCTGCACCTGGCCGGAGGGCGGACGCCCGCGCGATCCGGTCCGCTACCGGGACGAGGTGTGGACGGGGATCGAGTACCAGGTCGCCGCGGGGATGATGGCCGAGGGGATGGTGGATGAGGCGCTGGTGCTCGTCAAGGCGATCGATGACCGGTACGACGGGGCCCTGCACAACCCGTGGAACGAGATCGAGTGCGGCGACCACTACGCCCGGGCGATGGCCTCGTGGGGGGTGCTCCAGGCCTTGACGGGATTCGTGTACGACGGCCCGGCCGGCCGGATCGGGATGGCCCCGCGCCTGACGCCGGACGACTTCGCGGCGTTCTTCGTGGGAGCGGAGGGATGGGGACGGATGGTCCAGAAGCGGGGAGGGCGCACCCAGGAGAACCGGGTCGAGGTGCGGTGGGGGTCGATGGCGGTGCGGGAGTTCGTTGCCGAACTGCCGGCGGACGCGGGCGATGGGGCCCTGGT
>CAYWOF010000269.1:0-5425 GCA_964459825.1 uncultured Phycisphaeraceae bacterium
GGTCAGCCGCCGGCGCGACACCGGCGTCGTCTCCACGCTGGCCATCGCCAGGGCGTGCTCGGAGAGCTGGAGCGTCGGGGGGCCGGCGTCGCTACCGGCGGCGTGCGCGGGGATCAGCGGCATCTCGCAGATCGGGCAGGTGCCCGGTCGGTCCAGCCGGACCTGCGGGTGCATCGAGCAGGTGTACACCTGCTGCGCGACCGGAGCGGGGGCGGTGCCCTCGGGCGCGCCCGCGCCGCGCCGCGAACCCCGGCCGGCGAGGTACCCGCCGGCGGCGCCGAACAGCACGAGGACGATCAGACCCGGAACCAGCAGACGGCGCATCATGGGCGCACCTCCGGAGAGTTCGGCGAAACGGGATCGGTCTCGGGCGCGTCGCCCAGCACGGGCGCGCCCCCGGGCGGTACGCCGGCGATCGCCAGCGAGAGCGCCGCCAGGGCCAGCTCGCGCTGCGTGCGGGCCTCGACCAGCGCCAGCTCGAACGCCAGCAGCGACCGCTCCGCATCGATGAGGTCCAGGAAGCTGCTCCGGGCCGTCACGTACCCGGCCCGGGCCGCGTCGAGCGACTGGCGCGCCCGCGGGATGATCCGCTCGACCAGCAGCGCCTCGTTCCGCACGCTCTCGCGGTACATGTACAGCATCGAGGCCAGCTCCGCGGCCAGCCGGACCTGCTCGGCCGAGAGCCGCGCCTCGGCCGAGCGCTTCTCCGCCTGGGCGCCGGCGATCTGCGCCGCGAGCTTGTCGCGCCAGATCGGCAGCGTCGCGCTCGCCCGGGGCGTGAGGATCGTCGGATTCGCGTCCAGGTCGACGTCGAGGCCGAACGCGAAGTCCGGCACGCCCGCCCGACCCGCCAGCGCCAGCGCCGACTCGGCCCGGCGAACGTCCGCCTCGAGCATCCTCAGGTCCGGATTCCGCCGGAGCGCCGTCGCGAGGAGCGCCTCGGGCTGGGGCGTGTCCGTCGAGGCCTCGAACCGCTCGGGAATCGGCGGGTCCGGGTCGCCCGGGCCCAGCCCCAGCGCCGCCTTGAGCCCCGCGACCAGCACCGCTCGCGAGTCCTCGAGGTTGGCGATGCGCGTCTCGGTCTGGGCGCGCTCGATCTGAATCCGCAGCACGTCCTGGAGCGACGCGCGGCCCGCCGCGTTCTGCTGCGACGCCAGCGACTCCAGCTCGCCCAGCAGATCCAGCGTCTCCCGCTCCACCCGGAGACGCTCGGCGAGGAACCGCAGGCGGTAGTACGCGTCCTTGAGCGAGCGGGCGGCCCGCAGGACCTCGCGCTCGAACGCGAAGTACCGGACCCGGCTCTCGTGCGCGGCCGCCTCCCCCGCCAGCCGCAGCTTGCCCGGCCCGGGCAGCTCCACCATCAGCCCGACCACCAAGGACATCACAAGGTCGGCGATGTCGGCCTCGAACGTCAGGCGCGGATCGGGCAGCGACCGGGCCGTGGTGATGCGCTCGACCGACGCGCTCCAGTCGTGGTACGCCGCCTCGACCGAGGGGCTGCTCAGCATCGCGAAGCGCAGGTAATCGGCGAGCGGCGAGGTGCCGGTGAGCGCTGGACGCGTGTCCCTGGCGCCGGCCGGCGGGTAGGTCCCGCGGACTGCGCCCAGGTCGTCGCGCGCGGCCCGCTCGGCGTCGAGAGGCGCCCCCGAGCACGCCGCGAGCAGCGCCGCCGCGCCGATCGCCGTTCCCTTCCACCGCGCCCCCGCGGCGCCGCTTCGCGTGCGCACTCCGACCATGGTCCACCTCCGTTCAGCCGCCCGCCCGCCCGACCCGGTGCACCCGCGTCGCCCGGATCGTCAGCACCTCCGGCGTCGGACGCGGGCCCACCGTCCCCACCACCACCACCTCGTCGAGGGGCTGGAGGCCGTGGCGCGTCAGGTCGATCGCCAACGGCGCCCCCGCCGCATCCACCACCTGCACCGTCGCGCTGTTGGCCGTGATGGTCTCGGGCGACTCGCAGCAGTAGTCCCAGGGCGTCTTGCACGCGTCGCCCTCCATGCCGGCACAGCTGGGCACCGATGGGTCCATCATGATGAACACCGCGGCATCCTTGCTCATGGGGTCCTCGCGCCCGCCGATGCACCCGCGCAAGACCACGGCGTCCCCCTCCTTCGCGCCCGGCTTGGCCTGGCCGACCGTCACCGCCCCCTCGGGCATCGAGGCGAGCAGCCACGCCGGGGGCGCGCCCGCCGGGGCCGCGGCCTGCTTCGAGCCGGAACGCCCGCAGGCCGCCAGGACCAGGCCCGCCGCAAGAACCGAACCGAACACCAGGGATAGTCGCATGCGAAACCTCCTGAGCTAATGGGCCTTGAGGGCCTCGGGAATGGGAAGTCGAAGACACCGGGCGGCCGGCGGGATCGCCCCCACCAGGCCCACGAGCAGGCCGGCGCACAGGCCGGCCAGGACCACGGGCGCGTCGAGCGTGACGGCGAACGCGCCCATCGAGAACCGGACGGCCAGACCGTCGAGCGCGAGCAGCCCCGCCGCCGCCCCCACGATCGCCCCGCACGCCGAGACGAAGAGCGACTCCTGCGCCAGGCTCAGCACGATCGCCGCCCGCGCGAAGCCCAGCGCCTGGAGCATCCCGACCTCGCGCACCCGCGCGGCGAACGCGGCGTACATCGTGTTCAGCCCCCCCAGCACCCCGCCCGTCGCGATGAGGGCCGCCGTCAGGCCGATCATCCACCGGATCGGCCCGTAGAACGCCGCGATCGACCGGTAGTAGTCGGTCTCGCGGAGGGCGGCGATCTCCAGGTCCAGGCGGCCCTTGGCGAACAGGTCCACGTCGGCGAAGCGCGCCGTGTCCAGCGCGACGATGACGCACGACACCGAGGCCTCGCGCTTCGTGGCCACCTGCAGGTCGATCAGGGGCGCCCAGATCTCCGCGTCCATCACGGTGGTCGGGGCGCGGAAGCGCCCCACGATCGTCCAGTCCCGGTGGTCGAAGTGGAGCGTCCGGCCGACCGCCAGGCGCGCGTCGGGCAGCCCCAGGCGCGTCGCCGCCAGGGCGCCGACCATCAGCTCGTCGGCCCCCGCCAGGGGCGGGCGCCCCTCCACGATCTCCACCTCCGGGTGCACCAGCAGCGCGACCGGGCGCACGCCGCGCATGGCCGCCTGCCGCTCGATCCCGCCCGCCGCCTCGCGCACGGGGAGCGAGATGTGGATCTCGGGCGAGACGTGGAGGACGCCCGCCGACTCGCGCAGGCCCGGGATGGAGCCCGCGGCGATCCCCTCCACGGCCGAGTCGATCTGCGAGCGCTCGATCCCCTCCTCGCTGCCGGCCCCGAGGATGATGACGTTCTCCGACAGCCCGGCGTGGCTCGTGAGCGTCAGCTGCATGCCCCGCACGAACCCCCCCGCCGCCAGCGCCAGCAGCACGACCAGCGCCGTGCCCAGCAGCGAGGCCGCCAGGCGCACGGGGCTGCGCCCGAGGTTCCGGTAGGCGTACTCGAAGGGGAGTCGTCGCACGGGATCGTCCTCACACCGCCCGGAAGCACGCCGCGATCGGCCGGCGCGACGCCTGGATGGCCGGGACGAGCCCGGCCGCCACTCCCAGGGCGGCGCACACCCCCAGCCCGGTGAGCAGGAGCCCGGCCCCCGCCGTGATGGGGATGGACTGGCCCTCGACCGATAGCGCGAAGCTGCCCGCCTCCGCCACGCCGACCGCCGCCGCCGCCCCGATCGCGCCGCCGGCCAGCGCCAGCAGCACGCCCTCGGCCACGATCAGGGCCGCCACCAGGCGCCCGCGATACCCCAGCGTCTGGAGCACGGCGTGCTCGGCGATGCGGCTCTGCACGCTCAGCACGATCGCGTTGCCCACCAGCGCCAGCACGGCCACGATGGCCCCCACGCCCAGCCAGCGCGCGAAGCGCACGAGCTCGATGACGTCCTCCGCCAGGCGCCCGACGAACTCCTTCTCGCCGAACGTCGCCGTGGGCTCCGGCGCGGCGCGGAAGAGCTCGTCGATCTCGGACGCCACCGGCTCGAGCAGCCCCGGCTCGGCGACCCGCACGTTGAACTGCGTCACCCGGCCCAGGCCCGTCCGCGCCGCCAGCTGCACGAACTCCAGCGCCGTGTACGCCACGTTCTGGTCCTGCGGGTCGTCCGAGCGGATCACGCCCGCCACGTAGGTCGTCATGCCCGCGGCGTCGAAGGTCATGCCCGGGCGCAGGCCGCGCCGCGCCGCCAGCGTCTCGCCCAGCAGCGCCGCGTCCGTCCGGCGCTTCCACTCGTCGATCGATCCCGCGATGACCCGCAGGTTGCGACCGCGCGTCGCCAGGAACTCGTCCTTGGGCACGCCCCGGAATGTCACCACGTCCAGGCTCGTGCGGCAGTTGGTCACGACGATCTTGACGGGGATCGCCGAGACGACGCCCTCCACCCGCTCGATCCGGGCCAGGTAGTCCTGCGGCAGGACGCTCGTCGCCGGGCAGAACCGGTCGCGCCGGTAGACCACCAGCGTCGTGTCGTCCGCCCGCGCCCGCGTCGCCACCGTCACGCCCCGGTGCATCGCCTGCACGGTCGTGAAAAGGAACATCGCGATGGCGATGCCCCCGAGCGTCAGCAGCGAACGCACCCGGTGGCGCGTCACCTGGCGGACCACGTACGGAAGGAACCTCAGCATGCTCACGCGGGCACCTCCTCGCGCGGGGCGATCACCCGGCCGTTCGCCTCCACCAGCCGGCCCTTCTCCAGGTGCAGCGTGCGCCGGGCGTGCTCGGCCGTGTGCGGGTCGTGCGTCACGACGATGAGCGTCTTGCCATCCTCCCGGTGCAGCCGGCCCAGCAGCTCCATCACCGTGCGGGCCGAGGCCTTGTCCAGGTCCCCGGTCGGCTCATCGGCCACGAGGATGTCCGGGTCCGTGACGATCGCCCGCGCGATCGCCACGCGCTGCTCCTGGCCGCCCGAGAGCTGGCGCGGGTAGTGGTCGTGCCGGTCGGCGATGCCCATGGACTCGAGCGCCGCCGACACCCGGCCGTGGCGCTCCCGGCGCGAGAGCCCGTGCAGCAGCAGCGGGAGCTCCACGTTCTCGAACGCCGTCAGCACCGGCACGAGGTTGTAGAGCTGGAAGACGTACCCGACGTGGCGCGAGCGCCACGCCGCCAGCCGCCCGCGCGACAGCCCGGCGATGTTCTCCCCGCCGATCACCAGCGAGCCGGCCGTCGGCGTGTCGATCCCGGCGATGAGGTTCAGCAGCGTGGTCTTCCCGCTCCCGCTCGGGCCCATCAGGGCCAGGAAGTCGCCCCGCTCGACCGACAGGTCCAGCGCGTCGAGCGGCCGGATGACGTTCTCGCCCTTGCGGTACTCGCGGCTCAGCCCCCGGCACTCGATGAAGCTCATCGCGTCTCCCCCCCGGCGTCCACCGCCATCCGCACGCGCTGCCCCGCGCGCAGCCCCGGCGCATCCAGCGCCAGCAGGTCCCCGG
>CAYWOF010000270.1:0-5423 GCA_964459825.1 uncultured Phycisphaeraceae bacterium
GTCCCAGTAGACCGTGGGGAACCACTCGGAGTAGAGCAGGCGCGTGACCAGGCGCGTCTCGGCGAGGCTGAGCATGAACCAGTCGCGGTTGTTGTCGTGCCCGGCGTAGAGCTGGTAGAGCCGCAGCAGGTCGCTGGCCTCGTGGGGCGTGCCGACGGTCTTCCGGTACCACTCGACGACGTGGTCCAGGCCGTCGGGGTTGGTGCAGGGGAGGATGCAGACGACCAGCTCGCGCCGGGCGCCGACCCACGGCTCGTCGTTCGACGTGGCGAGGAGGTGGGCCAGCTCCATCGCGAACTGGGGCGCGCCCGTCTCGGTCGAGTGCATCGCGGGCGACACGAACAGGATCACCCGGCCCCTCTCGAGCGCCTCCTCCTTCTGGGCATCGGTCAGCCCGCGCGGATCGGCCAGCCGACGCGCCATCGCCTTGATCTCGTCGAGGCGGGCGAGGTTCTCCTCGCTCGAGATCACCGAGAGGTAGAAGTCGCGCCCCTCGGTGGTGGTGCCCACGCGCTCGGTGCGGACGCGCGGGCTCTCCGCGGCGAGGCGCTGGAAGTAGCCCGAGACTTCGCCCCAGTCGGCCAGCTCGAAGTCGCGCCCGAGGGGACGCCCGAGGTGCTGCTCGGGCGTCGCGACGCTCGCACCGGCGCGCGGTGCGCCGACGGGCTGGGAGGCCGGTGTGGGCACGGGCTGGGCGCGACCGGCCGCGCAACCGGCGATCAGGGCGAGGAGGCCGGCGTGGATGCGGCGGTTGGGGGGCAGCGCTGGGGTGCCGCGGGGGGGGGGGGCGCCGGGAACCGGCGGGGGGGGGGGGGGGGGGGGGGTGCCACCACCGAGGTCCTACGTCCCGCGCCGGTTGCCGAACAGCTCGATGTGGAGGCGCGGGCCGTAGCGCCACGCGCGCCGCTCGCACTCGCGGGTGATCCACTGGCGGGTCGCGGCCTCTGGCACCGTCACGCCCTCGGGCATGAGGAACACATCGCCCGGGGACCAGCCCGTCAGGCGGGCCAGCAGCGCCTCGATCTCGGGCAGGTCGGCGGGCGATTGCACGACGAACTTGAGCTGGCGTTCGGGGTTGGCATCGATGAGGCCCTGGAGCGCCGCGAGGTTGATCCGGCGCTGCTCGTGGCGCTCGCGCCAGGCGCCGGTCGGGTCGCGCGGGTCCGGGCGGTCGGGCGTGCCGGGAGTGGAGTTGGCCAGCTTGGGGCTGATGGACATGAGGTCGCACGCGAGGGCCGGCGGGGCGCGGAAGACGGTGCCCGCGGTCTCGATCGTCACGTGCAGGCCCGCGTCGCGCAGCGCGCGCGTCAGCGGCTCGACCGCTTCGAAGATCATGGGCTCGCCACCGGTGACGACGGCGTGGCCCACGCCGCTGGCCCGTGCTTCGGCCACCAAATCGTCGATCGTGCGCTGCCCACCCTTCCCCCCTTCGGGCGCCCAGCTGGCGTACGGCGTGTCGCACCAGGCGCACCGGAGGTTGCACCCGCTCACACGCACAAAGTACGAGGGCGTTCCGGCGAGCCGGCCCTCGCCCTGGATGGAGGTGAAGGTCTCGGAGATCGGAAGTGGCAGAGTGGCAGAGTGGCCTAGTGGCAAAGTAGCGCCAACGCGAGGCCGGCGTGTCGAATCCCGATCGCCTCGGACCGCGGTCATCCAAACCCCCGGCTAGTTGGCCACTTTGCCACTGTGCCACTCTGCCACTTGGCCACTCTCGGCCACGTACCTGGTCGGGTCCGCGATGCCGGCCTCCTCGAAGCCGCGCCGGCGCAGGATGCACGAGTCGCAGTGGCCGCACGCGAATCCCTCGCCCCTCTCACCAACCGTCGGGTCGTAGCACGAGTGCGTGAGGGAATAGTCCACGCCGAGCTTCCTGCCCCACTGGATGATCTGGGCCTTGGTGTGGTTGATCAGGGGGACGTGCACGGTGAAGCCGCGAGCGCCCCCCCCGCGGCGCGAGCGCCGGTCGTAGGGATCGACCAGGCCGCAGGCGAGGTTGGCGGCGTCGACGAACGCGCCGACGAAGGGCATGCGGCAGTCCGGGTAGCCGGACGAGTCGAGGTGGTTGGCGCCGTAGTACAGGTCGAGCGCGTCGATGGTCTGGGCGTAGCCCGCGGCGATGGAGAGGAAGACGAGGTTGCGCCCGGGGACGTAGGTGGTGGGGAGGTGGCGTCGGTCCGCGCGCGGCTCGCCGGACGGGTCCAGCCCCGAGCCCTTGCCCCCATCCTTCGGGACGGGCGTGTCATCGGTCAGGGCCGAGCCGCCGATGGCGCGCAGGTCCACGGCGACGACCCGGTGCTCGACGGCGTGGAGGGCCTTGGCCACGCGGGCCGCGGCGGCGAGTTCGACGCGATGGCGCTGGCCGTAGTCGAAACTCAGGGCGTGGCAGGCGAAGCCCTCCTTCCGGGCGACGGCCAGCGTGACGGCGCTGTCGAGGCCGCCGGAGAGGAGGACGATCGCAGGAGGGGATGAGTTACGGGTCGCCACGGCGGAAACTCTAGGGAGAGAGCGAGGGTGCCACGAGGGCCGGAAGCGGCGGATGCGCCCGCGGATGCACGCGGTTGAAACGAGAACGCGCCGCAGATTCACGCGGTGGACAGTGATCGGAAGGGATGGCTACGGCAGATCTGCGTGCATCCGCGTTCATCCGCGGCTTCGCCTTCGACGGCGCTGCCCGGCTCAGTCCGGCTTGCGGAGCACCACCGCGTGGAACGGCCGCCCCTCGCGCCGGTACTTCCGCTCGAAGTTCGTGCCGACCAGCTCCCCCTCGGTTGAGGATGGCGCTCGCTCGAACGGCTCGCGGATAAACCGGAGGCCCGGGCGCGAGCCCGGGCTCGCGTCGCGTGCGGACACCTCGCCATTGGCCTCCGGGGCCCGGGCTTGCGCCCGGGCCTCTGACGGAGCGCACCAGCGCGCGAAGTGCGCCTCCATCCACTCCCAGTACTCGTCGTGGTCGGTCACGATCCGGAGCGCCCCGCCCGGCTCCAGCACCCGCCACGCGTCGGCCAGGAATCGGTCCTGCACGGTCCGGCGTTTGTGGTGGCGGCTCTTGGGCCAGGGATCGGGAAAGTACAGGTGGATGACGCGCGCGACTCCATCGGGGCAGCGCCAGTGCAGGAACTCGGTGGCATCGGCGTGGAGCATCCGGACGTTGGGCAGACCGGCGCGCCGGACCCGGTCCGCCGCGTAGGCGTAGAACTCCTTGGCCCACTCGATCCCCAGCAGGTTCGTTCCCGGGTGCTCGGCCCCGTGGGCCAGCAGGAACGTCCCCTTGCCGCTCCCGATCTCGATCTCCAGCGGGCGGTCGGGGTGCTCGAACCACTGCCGGGGGTCCACCCGGCCCGCCCGGGCGTCCGTGGCGGCCTCGTCCGGGAGCGGGCCCAACTCGTCCGGGCCGACACCGACCCGGCCCACACCGGGGTCGAGCGTGCGTCCTCGACCGAGCCCGAACGACATGGCCAACTGTATTCGGACCCGGCCGGGCGGCCGCCCGCCGCGTCGGCGCGGAACAGCCGATCCGGACGCCCCTCCGCGTCGTATAACGGGGCGAGGGGCATCGGGCCCCGATGGTGTGCCGCGCGGGATGTGCCGATAGGACGATCCGGCACCCCGCGCCCGTGGGTGGGGGATAGGGTTCTTTGACCAATCCGAACGGGCCCGGTCCGGGCCAGACGCCCCCGAGCGTTCGCCGCGCTCGGACGGACGATTCACGGACGAACCGATTTCCCCCGCGCGGCGTTCTCGGCGCGACGGCCGGGGGAGCGGCCAGGAGGTGCGGAATGGGTTACCACGGCTCGGGGAACGGCGGCGGACGGTACGGGTCGTCGGCGGGCGACCTCGCCTCGCTCATCGAGTCGCGCCTGGACCGGCGCCGCTACCAGGACCAGCACTGGGAGGGCACGTTCTGGGATTACCTCGACATCGTGGCGGAGAACCCGGGGGTCGTGCGCAACGCCTACCAGCGTCTCTACGACGCCGTGCTCTCGCACGGGTCCGAGCACTACCGCCTCTTCAAGCGTGACTGCGTGCGCTACAAGTTCTTCACCGATCCGTTCGACGGCGGGGCCGACGCGATCTTCGGGCTGGACTTCGCCCTGATGCAGCTCGTGGACTTCTTCCGGTCCGCGGCCGAGGGGTACGGCACGGACAAGCGCATCCTGCTCCTGCACGGGCCGGTGGGGTCGAGCAAGTCCACCATCGCCCGGCTGCTCAAGAAGGGGCTGGAGGCCTACTCGCGGACGGACGAGGGCGCGATCTACTCGTTCTCGTGGCTGCTGGACGAGAACTGCGAGGTCCGGGGCGAGGGGGCGGGGGGCGCGGCCCTGCGCACCCACGCGTTTCCGTGCCCCATGCACGAGGACCCGCTGGTGCTCATCCCGCGCGAGGCGCGCGACGAGCTGCTGGTGCGCCTCAACGAGAAGTACCAGCCCGCGCACCACCACGGTCGCCTGCGCCTGCCCCAGGAGCCCGACCCGTTCTGCCGCCGGATCACCGAGGACCTGATGCGCTTCTACGGGGGCGACTGGCGCAAGGCCATGGACCACGTGCGCGTCCGCCGGATCGTGCTCTCGGAGAAGGACCGGGTGGGGGTGGGCACCTTCCAGCCCAAGGACGAGAAGAACCAGGACTCGACCGAGCTGACGGGGGACATCAACTACCGCAAGATCGCCCAGTACGGCTCGGACAGCGACCCGCGCGCGTTCAACTTCGACGGCGAGCTGAACATCGCCAACCGGGGCATCTGCGAGTTCATCGAGGTGCTCAAGCTCGACGTGGCGTTCCTCTACGACCTGCTGGGGGCCAGCCAGGAGCACCTGGTCAAGCCCAAGAAGTTCGCGCAGACGTACATCGACGAGGTGATCCTCGGGCACACCAACGAGCCGGAGTACAAGCGCCTCCAGTCGAACGAGATGATGGAGGCCTTCCGCGACCGGACGATCAAGATCGACGTTCCGTACAACATCCGCCTCGACGACGAGATCCGGATCTACGAGAAGGATTTCGGCCCGGGGCGGATCCGAACCATGCACGTGGCCCCGCACACGCTGGAGGTGGCCGCGATGTGGGCCGTGCTCACGCGCCTGGACGAGCCGAAGAAGGCGGGCCTGACGCTCCTGCAGAAGATGAAGCTCTACAACGGGAGGGCGATCCCCGGCTTCACCGAGGACTCGATCAAGGAGCTGAAGGAGGAGGCCCCGCGCGAGGGCATGGAGGGGATCAGCCCGCGCTACATCCAGGACAAGCTCTCCAACACGCTCGTCTCGCGCCAGGCGATCGAGGAGAAGGCGATCAACCCCTTCATGGTGCTCAACGAGCTCGAGGCGGGCCTGTCGCACCACTCGCTCATCAGCGATGAGGAGACGCGCAAGCGCTACCGCGAGCTGCTGGCGGTGGTGAAGGAGGAGTACGAGGACATCATCAAGGGC
>CAYWOF010000271.1:0-5404 GCA_964459825.1 uncultured Phycisphaeraceae bacterium
CGCGCGCGGCCCAGCGCGCGGGCGAGGAGTCGGCGCGCAAGGCCGCGGCCGAGCTCGAGTCGGTGCGCAAGGAGCAGCGGGCGCTGGCCGAGCAGGTCCGGGCGCGCGAGGCCGAGCTGGCGCGCCTCAAGGCCGAGTCCGCCAGGGCGGCGGAGGAGGCCGGACGCCTGCGTGACGCCGGCGCCCGGCAGCAGCGGGAGCTGGTGGCGGCGCGGGCGCGGGCGGACGTGGAGGGAGCGCACGCCGAGCGGGACGGGCGGACGGCGGAGGCCCACGCGGCGCGCGAGGAGCTGGCGAAGGTCCGTGCGCAGGCCAAGGCCGGGCTGGAGGAGCGCGAGCGGCTGGTCGCGGCCCTGCGGGCGGCGCGAACGGAGACGGAGGAGGCGCGGGCCCTGGCCGCGTCGCGTCCGGCGCACGCCGAGCCGGACCCGGCGGTCGTCGAGGCGATCGATCGGCGTCGGGATCGCCTGCGCCTGCTGCGCATGCTGCTCCAGGCCCAGTCGGAGCGGATCGAGAACGCGGGCCGGGCGTTGCGCGAGCGCTACGAGGAGTGCGAGCGGGTGCTGGCGCAGAAGGGCGAGATCGCCGCGGCCCGCACGGCGCTGGGCGCGGCCCGGCAGCGCCTGGCGCGGGCGCAGGCCAAGGCGGCCAAGGGACGCGCGGCGGGGCTCGTGCTGTGCGCGGTGCTGATCCTGGGGGTGCTCGGCGCCATGAGCTGGACGGTGGCGGGCCGGATCGCGCCGGCGATCTACGCCGCGCGCGCCGTCATCCAGGCCGACGAGTCGAACGGCGCGGCGAGCGAGGCGCAGCTGGCGGAGTGGCAGCGGTTCCACCAGGCGCTGCTGATGGACCCGCAGGCGATGCAGGGCGTGGCGGAGCGGATGGGCCGGCGCGGGATCGCCTCGCTGGCGACGCCGGGGTCCCTGCTCGAGCGGCTGCGCGTGGACCTCGACGCGCAGTCGGCGCGGGACGGGGAGCTGGTGGTCGAGTGGCGCGGGGCCGGCGCCGCCACGACGGCGCGGGAGCTGGACACCTACCTGACCGCGATCGTGAGCCAGGCCAACGCGGCGCGGGACCACCGGGCCGACGGGCTGGCGACCGTCATCGCGCAGGCGGCGAGCGTGGGCGACGGCCCGATCCACGACGAGCGGCCGGTGTACGCCGCGGGGGTGCTGGGGGCCGGGTCGCTGCTGAGCCTGCTGGCGGGGCTGGGGCTGTGGCGCCGGCTGGTGTCGGTGCGCACGCGGTTCGAGGCCGAGGCGCGGCTCGACGACCTGGTCGATGAGGCCAACTGGGGACAGGTCGGCGCCGGGCCGGCGCGAAAGCCGGCCCAGCCGTGAGCCGGCGCGTCAGCTCGCCAGCCGGGCCCGGCTGATGACGGTGCTCCCATCGCCTCCGGCCTCGGAGCGGAGGATGGCGAGATTGAGGCCCGCGCGATCCGCGCCGGGGCCCAGCTCGAACTCCTCGGGCGTCAGCGTGCCGTTGGGCGCGAAGGTGTGGAGCACGCGCACGACCTCGTCGCGCTCGTTGACGATGGCGATGCGCAGCGTGCGCCCTTCCTTGGCCTCGAGGCCCTCGCAGAAGAACTTGGCCCGGTCCCATTCCGGGTTGACGAAGAGCGACGCCTGGGCGCCGGGCTGGTCGTCCGGACGGGTGAAGACCGCGCGCTTCGTGTCCGCATCGAAGATGACGTCGTGGACGTAGGGCGCTCCGAACTTCTTGCTCAGCTCGGCCAGCAGCGTGTCGCTCTGGATGGTGCGCCGGTACTGCGCGTACTCGCCCCGGATGTAGAGCGTGGCGGCGGCGAAGAGCACCGCGGCCGTGGCCATGGCCAGGGCCGCGGCCCGCCAGACCGGCGAGACGTTCCGGCTGGGGAGCAGGGGCGGCATCCAGCCCATGCGCGCGCGGATGCGCAGGCCCGGGCGCGCCGCGGCCATGGCGCGCCGAACGGCCTCGAGGACCGCCGCCCGGAGCCCCGCGGGGGGCTCGACGTCCGGCAGGATGTTGTCCATGCGGGACAGGCGGGTCTGCTCGCGGCGCACGTGGGCCTGGAGGGCCGGCGAGGCGGCGCGGAAGGCGCGCTCGAAGGCCTCGCGCTCCGCCTCCTCGAGAAGGCCGTAGGCGTCCAGAAGGGACAGCTCGATGAGTTCCTGGGTCGTCATGGGGTAGCTTCCTCGTTCACCCGTTCCCGCAACCGGACCAGCGCGCGGCTGAGCGCCGACTTGATGGTCCCGATGGGCGTGTTGAGTTCTTCTCCGATCTGGCGCAGCGTCTGCCCGCCCAGGTAGGCGCGGGTCACCACGGCGCGCTGCAGCTCGGGCAGGGCCGCCACCCGCTCGAGCAGGGCCTCGAGACGCTCGTCACGTTCCAGGCGCGAGAGGTCATGGGCGAGCCTGCGTGCGCCGCAGCTTGTCCACCAGGTGGCGGCGCGAGATGAGCATGACCCACGTCACGAGCGCGGCCCGCTTGGGGTCGTACCGGCCCGCCGTGCGCCACAGGCGGACGAAGACCTCCTGGACCGCGTCCTCCGCGTCGGCGCGGGTGGGCATGGCCTGGTAGGCCATGCGGTAGACCAGCGAGCCAAACCGGTCGTAGAGCTCGGCCACGGCACCCTGATCCTGGGACGCCACCCGCCGCATCAGGTTCAGGTCCGCGTCGTCATGGTCGGCCGAACGTCGCATGCGCCCAATGGCTCCCGCGGCCGGCCGCGTCGGCGGGGCCGGCGTCCCAACCCGTGATCCACAGCATACATACGGGCCAAGGGCCCCCGAGGATGCTTGGAACCCCCCCGGAGGGCAGCTGGGGACCGCGTGTCTGTTCGGATTGTATCCGGACCGTTGGTGAGGCTGCTCTGAATGGGAGCTCTACCCCTTGCTTGCCATCCCGGACCCTGCTATCTTGATCCGGTGGGCGGGGTCCGGGACTCGTGGAGACCTTCGGTGCCTGCACCAGGGGTGAATGCGTTGTGTGCGCTACGAACCGCAACGGTTCGACGCACGCGGACTCGACGCGCGTTCACGATCGCCGACATGATGGTCTCGATCGCGGTGATCGCGCTGCTCATCGCGCTGCTGTTCCCATCGCTGAGCACGGCGCGCAAGGCGGCCCAGCAGGTTATCTGTCGATCGAACGTGCGCCAGGTCGGCCTGGCCATCGCCCTCTACGCGGATGACTGGCACGGCATGATCCCCCCCTCAGCCCTGACGGCCGAGGGAGGCGCCTCCGTGGCCGACACCATGACGCTCCGGTTCGTCTCGCCGCGCAAGCGCGCCTCCTCCGGCTGGGACGGGCTCGGGCACCTGTACGAGACCGAGATCCTGCCGGCGCCCGGGGTGTTCTATTGCCCCTCGCACCGCGGCGAGCACCCGTTCCGCGCCTACTCCGAACGCTGGTCGCACCTCAACGGCGAGATCGTCGGCAACTACCAGTACCGCGGTGGCGATGCCTCCGGGCGCCCCGGCTCGTCCACGGCGTTCCTGTCGGCGATCGTTCCGCGGGATACGGCGCTGGTCGCCGATGGGCTGCGTACCGCCGAGGACTTCAACCACGTCACCGGGGCCAACGTGCTCCTGGCCGATCTGTCGGTCATCTGGTTCGAGGATGACCACGGCACCGTGATGGGGCTCCTGGGCAAGGATGGCGAGGCCACGGGCGCCAGCCAGATCCTGCAGGCCTGGGCCATGCTCGGCGGCGGCGGCTGACGCCTCAACAACCCGTCGGGCCGGCGGTACAACCGAGCGCGGCGGCGCGCGATCGTGCCGTGCGGCGACTATGCTCTACACCCTCACGCGGGCCCGGCCGGCGCACGCGCCGACCGGCTCGCCTCGGATGGAGACCCAGCCCATGCTCACCCCCTCGACCGTTCCCTTCCCGACCTTGCCTCGGCGCGCCCTGGCGCTCGGCGGCGTTCTCGGCGCGGTCCTGCTCGCGGGCAGCGCCGCCCAGGCCCAGCTCACACCGGATCGGACCTACTACGGCCTCGACCGGGCGATCCCGATGACCGTCGCCGCTCCCGCGGGCGCTTCGAGCCTGAAGGTCGAGCTCCTCGCCCCGGTCACCGCCGAGGTCAAGGCGACCGCCGACGTCGTCGCGGGCGGCGTGGACCTGGCCGGCCTCTTCCCCGTGCTGTGGAAGCCCGAGGGCCTGCCGACGCTCTGCTACGCCCAGCTGGTGGCGGACGGCAAGAAGATCGGCCCCGCCGTCGTGCTCCAGCCCATGGTCAACCCGCCCCTCGCGTGGCTGCAGGATCCGCGTAATCCGCGCGGCATCCAGTGGCAGCACGTCGAGATGGCCTACTCCGGGATCCGCGCCTGCGTGGACCAGCACGTCGTCCTGGAGACCGACAAGGGCGAGATCGAGTTCCGCATGCGCCCCGATCAGGCGCCCAACACGGCCTGGAACTTCGTGGACCTCGTGCGCGGCGGCTTCTACACCGACATCGTGTTCCACCGCATCGTTCCGGAGACCCCCAACGGGGCCTTCGTGATCCAGGTCGGCGACCCCACCGGCGTGGGCAACGGCGGGCCGGGCTACAACATCGACCTCGAGGAGAGCAAGCTCCCGCACGACTTCGGCGTCCTGTCGATGGCCCGAAGCCCCAACCCCAACAGCAACGGCTCCCAGGTGTTCATCTGCCTCAGCCGCGCGGCGACGCAGCCTCTCGACGGCCTGTACACGTCGTTCGCCGAGGCCGTGCGCGGCGCGGACGTGATCCAGGCGATCGCGGCGACCAAGCTCGACGAGCAGATGATGCCGGTCGACCCGCCGCGGATCGTCAAGGCCCGGCTGGTGCCCGCCCCGCCCTACGGCGATGGTCCCGGGCCGCTCCCGGCCCCCTCGACGGGAGAGACGCCGCGCTGAGGCGCACGGTGTGAGCGGGGGCGGTGGGCGCGATGTCGCGCGGTCCGCGGGCGCGTGGTTCCTACGATCGACCGCCGTCGCGCCCGCGGGTGCGCCGGTTTCGGGGCGGTAGCTCAGTTGGTAGAGCGCCAGCTTTGCAAGCTGGATGTCGCCGGTTCGAGTCCGGTCCGCTCCATTTCCCCCGAGATAAAGGTCACGCGCCGGCCGCGCCCACCCTGGAGCCGCGGCGGCGAAAGCCCTGGCGATCCCGTGCCCGAGCCGGGAACTCAACGCCCCTCCAATCGTCCGATTCGTACTATTGTGGAGCCGCGGGACCGGAGAGGCGGCCAGCCGCGGGGCGAGCGCGAAATCAATTGTGGAAAACCCGGAAAGAGGGTTGACGGTCTACGACGGATGTAGTAACTTCCTACGACAACGGTAGTAGTTGAGGACCGGGAAAGGGTCATGGCAAAGAAACCGGTGGAACTGGGCGAAGCGGAGCTTGCGGTCATGCGGGTGCTGTGGGACGAGGCCCCGCTGACGGTGCGTGACGTGATGAACCGGC
>CAYWOF010000272.1:0-5402 GCA_964459825.1 uncultured Phycisphaeraceae bacterium
CCTGGTGCTTCAAGTTCGGCGTGATCCCGGACATGCGCCCGGAAGTGCGCTCCGATGACCGCCCGGACCGATCCTCCATCGGCCCCTTCCTGATCTGCCTGGCGTACTTCTACTGCATCCAGATCTGGTCGAAGGGGGCGTCGCCGATCAGCGGTGCGGCGCGCAGCAAGACCTTCTATCTGGTGATCGCCGCGGTGCTGCTGCTGACCCTGGTGTTCGCTACCCAGACGCGCCAGCTGATCGTTCTGTGCCTGGCCTTCACCCTGTTCTGCCTGCGCGCCAAGGCCATCATCTGGGCCGCCTCGCTGTCGATTCTGCTGTCGCCGTTCTACGTCTATCCGAGCCTGCTGGAAATTCTCGGACTCAACGTCGAGTTCTACGACAGCACCCTGGAAGGCGTGGAAGACGGCGCCCGTTCCCATGGAGCGGGCGGCCAGCGCGATCGCGCGGCAGTCCTCCGGCGTGTGGGCGATGGGAGCCTCGCAGTAGACGCTCTTGCCGGCCTGGATGGCGGCGAGGGCGAGGTCTTTGTGCAGGTGCGTGGGGGTGGCGAGCACGACGGCCCGCACGTCCCTGGCCTTGTCGAGGAGCTCGCGGTAATCGGTGAAGCCGGCGGCGCCGGCGACGCGGCGCAGGCCGGCGTCGAGGCGGGGCTGCTCCGAGTCGCAGAGGGCGGTGATCCTCACGGCCTCGAGCTTCTGGAGCTCGCCGAGGATGGCGCGTCCCTGGCGCCCGATGCCGATGACGGCGAACGGAACGGGGTCGGCGCCACCCGCGAGGCGCGGCGGGCGCGCCAGAGAGAGGTCGGGGAGCAGGGCGACGGCCGCGAGAGAGCCCGCGGTGTGCTTGACGAAGGTGCGGCGGTCGGTGGGTGGCATGGGGGGGAGTCTATGGGCTGGGACGGGTCATGGGGCGACGGGGCGGAGGGGAGGATGGCGGTGGGACGTCCACGGATGTCCCTGGTTGCGCCGCGTTCCATGGGGCGGCGACGGACCACCGCGCGGGTCCGGCGACGGCCGCATCGAGGATGGCGGTGTACTCCGCGGGCAGGGCGCGGGGCCGGGCGCGTTCGAGGAGGGCGGGCTTGGTCCAGGCGTCGCAGAGCGTGGCGGAGGGGCCGCGGATCGCGGCGACGCGAGCGCAGCGGCCCGGTGCCCCGGTGCGCGGGTCGAGGATGTGGCCCAGGCGACCGTGCGCCCGTTCCACCTCCCGTCCGCTCGGGGAGGAGACGGCGAGGCACTCATCGCGGAGGGAGATGGAGAGCGTCTCGCCTTCGCCGGCGGGCGCGATGGCGATGGGCCAGCCTTCCAGGCCCGGGGGCGCGCCGATGGCGCCGATGCAGCTCGTCCCGCCGTGGAGCAGGGCGCGCGACACGCCGTGGTCGCGCAGGATGCGCAGCGCGGCATCGACGGCGTAGCCCTTGGCGATGCCGCCCAGATCGACAGAGACGCCCGGGCCGCTGAAGTGGATCGAGCGGGACTCATGGCAGAGGCAGAGCGGGCCAGGCGGGAGCGACGATCCCGACGGCGCCCGGTTGACCTCCGGTTCCTCCGCCCGGTCCCGGGCTCCATCGCATTCCGGATCGTCGCGGAACCCCCAGGCGCGCATGGCCTCGCCGATGGTCACGTCGAACAGGCCGCCCGATTCGTCGCGGATGCGCTGGGCGGCCGCGAGGACGGCGAACGTGTCCTCATCGACCGGCACGGGGCGTTCGTGGGCGGTGCGGTTGAGGAAGCTCACGAGGCTGTCGCGACGGAACACGCTCCAGCGGGCGTCGAGTTCGGTGATGACGCCGAGGGCCGCCTCACCGACGGGCCGGAGCGATGGGCGATCCTCGGGGTGGAGGACGAGCTCGAAGCGCGTGCCCATGGCGAAGACCGCGAGGCGATCGATGGGGCACGCGCACATTCGGCGTCACCGGGAAGGGTCGAGAATCTCCGTGCTTTCGCGCGCGGGCGCGCGGCGAGCGTGCCCCGCCCGCGGTCTCACCGCCTCAGGCCCGGCTCGATTTCATGGTCTTGGGATCGAAGGTGAACGCGCCGCCCTCCCACATGGAGCGGGTGGCGAGGTCGACGATGACCATGACCTTGGTGCCGAGCTCGACGGTGGCGAGGGGCTGGGCCCGCTCGCGGATGCACTTGAGCCAGTGGAGGCGGTGCTGGTCCTGGTCGTTGCCGATGTCGGGGCACTCGACGGTCTTCTCGTCGATCTCGTCGGCGAAGACGCGCTCGGGACGGACGACGCAGTGGCGGCTGTTGAGGTAGATGTTGGCCTTGTGCCCGCGGATCATCTTCTCGATGCCGGCCTCGTTGCAGGTCGAGCCGCAGACGAACATCTGGTGTCCGGACTCGAACTGGATGGCGAGGTTGACGTTGTCGTGGTTCTCCATCTCCTTGTCCACGAGGTGGCCGCCGGTGGCCACGACGCGCACGGGCCAGCCGTTCTCATCGCCGAGCGCGTGGAGGATGGGGGTCATCTCGTGCACGAGGAGGTCGCCGATAATGCCGGTGGAGGTCTTGCGATAGCGGCGCCACTGGGTGTAGACCTTGGCGTCCCAGGGCATCTTGCCCAGGGGGCCGCACCAGGTGTCCCAGTCGAGGTTCTCGCCCGGCGTCCATTTCTTGCCGGGCCAGAGCTTCTGGTCCGCCTCGGTGGCGTAGTGCCACTCACCGTCCCGAGAGTTGCGGCAGTAGCTGCACTGGCTGAAGGTGGGCGTGCCGATGCCTCCCTCGGCGATCACCTTGCGCGCCTCGTGGTACTTGGGCAGGTTGATCATCTGCGTGCCGACCTGCACGCGGACATCCGGATTGGCCTTCTGCGCCTCGTAGAGGCGGACCGCATCGGCCAGGTTGAGCGTCATCGGCTTCTCGAGGTAGACGTCCTTCCCGGCGGCGATCGCGTCGATCGCCATCTGGGCGTGCCAGTGCTCCGGCACCGCGAGCAGCACGCCGTGGATGTCGTCGCGCGCGAAGAGTTCCTTGTGGTGCGCGTAGGTGTCGGGCGTGCCGTTGCCGGCGCCCTCGGCCACCCGGTTCTTGACCCACTCCAGGGTCAGGGCGTTGACATCGCACAGGGCGGCGATCTTCACGTTGGCCCGCTTGTTCTTGGCGATGGAGAGGAACGCGTCGACGTGGCCCGAGCCCATGGCGCACATGCCGGGGGCGCCGAAGCCGACGATGCCGATGCGGATGGGATCGTCCGGGCCGAGGGGGGGACGGGGGATGGCCTTGGGGATGGCCCAGTTGGCCCGGGCCGGCGCCGTGCCCGCGCGCGAGCCGAGGACGGCCGCGGCGCCGGCCACGACGGCCGAGCGAGCGAGGAAGTCGCGTCGGGACTGGCCCACGTCGGAAGCGGATGAGCGGGTGTTCTCGGGGTTCATCGCGTCGGCTCCTGGGTCGAGTGCCGCAGCGCGCCGCGAATGGGGGTGACCCGATCGGGGGAGCGGCTCAACCGATTCTCAGGGTAGCGACTCCGGAGCGGATCGCAACCCCGATCAGGATGCGGGTTCTCAGATTGTTGGGGTGCGTCGGGGGACCCGAAGCCGGGGCGTGCACCGCCTGGTCAACCGGGATTCCGGCGGTTGCGGGCATCGTCCATGGGCAGGCCGCGGAGCGTGCCGATCGCGTGGGGGAGTATGTCGAGGAGCGCGGCGAGGCACTCGGTGGCGCCGCGTTCAGATCCCGGCAGCGTGATGATGAGGGTTCGGCCCGCGGTGCCCGCGACGCCCCGGGAGAGGTAGGTCAGGGGCGTGATGGCGGCGCACCGAGCGCGGACGAGCTCCATGAGCCCGGCGTGCTGGCGTTCGATGATGCGCAGGGCGGCTTCGGGCGTCACATCGCGCGGCGCCAGACCGGTGCCGCCGGTGGAGAGCGCCAGGTCGATGCCCTGGTGCGGGCTTGACCACTCGCGGAACGCGCCGGCGATGCGATCGGCCTCATCGGGGACGAGGGCGGTGCCGGCGATCTCGGCGTCGAGCTTCTCGCGCAGCATCCGCTGGAGGGCGGGGCCGGAGGTGTCCGTGGCCACGCCGCGGGCGCACCGGTCGGAGATGGTGAGGACCGCAGCGCGGATGGGGGGGGAGAGTTCGCTCATGGGGGGCTTGCGCGATAGGTGCCCGAGCGTCCGCCGCGCTTCTCGATGAGCCGAACCCCCTCGATGACCATGGCCTTGTCGATGGCCTTGCCCATGTCGATGACGGTGAGCGCGGCGATGGCGACGGCGGTGAGGGCCTCCATCTCGACGCCGGTGCGGCCGAGGCAGCGGACGGCGGCGCGCAGGCGGACCCGATGCCCGGGGCCGGCACGGCCGTCCGTAGCGCGTTCGAGCGTCGCCGTCACGTCCACGTGATCGAGGGGGACGGTGTGGCAGAGGGGGACGAGCTCCGCGGTGCGCTTGGCGCCGGTGACGCCCGCGAGGCGCGCGGTGTCGAGGAGGTTTCCCTTGGCGAGGGAGTCGGCACGAATGGCGCGGGCCAGCGCCGGCGAGACGCGGACGAAGCCCTCGGCGATGGCGAGGCGGTCGGTCGAGGGCTTGTGAGACACATCGACCATGTGGGCCGCGCCCGAAGGACCGATGTGCGAGAGGCGGCGGGGGCGCGGGCGGGGCACGGGGGACTCCGTGGGGTCAGGGGAGCGGCATCACCACGACCAAGAGTAATACGGCCACGGGCCGGGGCCCCCCTGGCCCGGGGGAAGCTCGACAAACCCGTCGGAACGGGCCGCGGCGACGACATCACCGGAACTGGCGATGGCGGTCAGGCGGGCGAGGCCGGGTTCCGGGACGGTGACCAGGCGGTGCCACCAGAGATCGAGCCGGCGATCGTCGGGATTGGCCAGGCGCACGAGCGAGGGTGAGGGCGGGCGGGCGCACCCGGCGAGGTGGGCGAGCGTGGGGAGCACGATGCGCCGGGCGGTGGCGAGCACCGAGACGGGGTTGCCGGGAAGCCCGAAGATCGGGCGGCCATCGGGGGTGAGCGCGGCGAGCATGGGGCGTCCCGGGCGCTGGGGGAGCTTGTGGAAGAGGACGGTGGCGCCGAGGGTGGCGAGGACCGTGGGTACAAAGTCGCGATGGCCCATGGAGACGCCGCCGGTGAGGATGGCGGCATCGGCCGTTTGCAGCGCGGTCTCGAGCGAGCGAGCGAGCGCTTCGGGGTCGTCGGGCGCGCGCGGGAGGCGCTGGGGGATGATCCACGGACGGCGCGAGAGGAGCGAGGCGAGGGCGGGGCCGTTGGAGTCGCGGAGCTGGTAGGGGGAGGGCGTGGCCGAGGCGTCGAGAACCTCATCGCCGGTGACGAGGATGGCGACGCGGAGGGCGAGGTGGACCCGGGGCGAGATGACGCCGCAGGCCGCCAGCACGCCGGCGACGGGCGCCGTGATCTCGCACCCGGCGGGGAGGATCGCCTC
>CAYWOF010000273.1:0-5366 GCA_964459825.1 uncultured Phycisphaeraceae bacterium
AGCGAGGCCGAGCGCGCCGGCGCGCTCGCCATCGCGTCCATCTTCGCGTCGCGCTCCCCCGTGTCGCGCGCCCGCGTCGGCTCGAACTCCCGCTCACGCACCCGCGCCTCGGGCGCCGCCGCCGGCGCCGTGCCGTAGTCGTCCTGCACCGCCTCCGGGTTCGCCTCCTCGTACGACTCCAGCCGCTCGAAGTCCTGCGCCCCCGACCGCTCGTCCACCGTCAGCGGGCGCTCGTTCTCCGCCGCCTCCCGCTCCACCTCCTGACGCTCCCGCGCCAGCGCCGCCGTGTCCCCATCCCCCTCCACCAGCTCCAGCGCCGCGTTGGACTCCAGCTCCTGCTCGATCCGCTCCTCCAGCTCCGCGAGCGGCATCTGCAGAATCTCCATCGACTGGATCATCCGCGGCGCCAGCTTCATCTGCTGGCCCAGACGCATGTGCTGGGACGTGTCGAATCGCATCAGTGGTCCGAAATCCCCGGAATACTCAAGCCGTCGCCCCACGATCCCATTTACGCCGTCGCCATCTCACCTTGTCACCGTGTCACCTTGTCACCTTGTCACCTTGTCACCTTGTCAACCCGTCACCCCTCACCCCCTCACCCCTCCACCACCTGCCTCCCCTGCAATGCATCGGCCAGCACCGCCTTGTTCGCGTGCTCCAGCGTCGATCCCGTCGGCAGACCGCGCGCCAGCCGGCTCACCCGCACGCCCCGCGCCCGCGCCAGCTCCGCGATGTGCAGCGCCGTCCCATCCCCCTCCAGCGTCGGGTTCAGTCCCAGGATCACCTCCGCGATCGGCATCCCCGTGTTCGCCGCCGGGTCCTCCAGGCGCGCCGCCAGCCCGTGGATCGTCAGGTCCTCCGGGCCGATCCCGTCGAGCGGGCTCAGGTGCCCCAGCAGCACGTGGTAGACCCCCCGGTGCAGGCCCGTCTGCTCCAGGGCGATCAGGTCCTTGGGCTGCTCCACCACCAGCACCGTCGCGTGGTCCCGGCGCGGGTCCGCACAGATCGAGCACAACTCCGCATCCGCCAGGTTCCAGCACACCGCGCAGTGCCGCAGCCTGGCCTTCACGTCCGTGATGGCCCGCGAGAGGGCCTCGGCGACCGGGCGCTCGGACTTGAGGATGTGGAACGCCAGCCGCTCGGCCGAGCGCCGACCGATCCCGGGCAGCCGCGCCAGCTCCTCGATCAGCCGCTCCACCGGCTCCGGGTAGACCGAGCGCCGAACCTCCGGCGCCGCCCCACGCCGCGCCCCGCGGCGCACCTCGGGCGCCGCCGCCGCCGCTCGCTGGGGATCCATCCCGGACGCGTCCATGCCTGATCGTACCCGGCGCTATCATCGTCCAGCATGCCCTTTCCGCGCCAAGCACGCAGAATCGGGGGCCTCGCACTCGTCCTCCTCGCCCTCGCCCTCTTCTGGCACCACGGCGTCCGACCCAACCTCTTCCCCAAGCGCTTCGGCATCGTCGCCGACGGACGCGTCTACCGCTCCGGCAAGCTCACCCCCGAGGCCACCCGGCGCATCGTCGAGGCCCGCCACGTCCGCACCATCATCGACCTCGGCGCCTGGCCCGAGGGCTCCCCCGACGATCGCCTCGCCCAGCGCACCGCCGACGCCCTCGGCGTCACCCGCTACCGCTTCGACCTCGTCGGCGATGCCACCGGAAACCCCAACTGGTACCTCGAGACCCTCCGCCTCATGACCGACCCCGCCCGCCAGCCCGTCCTCGTCCACTGCGGCGCCGGCACCGAACGGACGGGCGCGGCCGTGGTCCTCTACCGCTCCATCATCGACGGCATCTCCCTCGAAACCGCCTACGCCGAGGCCGACGCCGCCGGCCACAGCCCCCAGCGCAACCCCCGGCTCCGCGCCGTCCTCGACCGCTGGGCCCCCGCCATCGAGCGGGCCTACCGCGAAGGAGGGAGCGTCGCCGGCGCCGACCCCCTGCCCGCCCCGCAACCCGTCTCCTCCGCCCCCGACTCCTGATCCGACCAACCCCCCGGCGTCCTGCCCGGAACCCGCCTCACCCGTGCCCCCCGTGCCACGGCTTCGCGGGGCTTGGCCCGCGATAGCTCCTCCAACTCCCGAGCCCACCCTCGCATGTTTTTTGGTGGGTCCCCACTGACACCAGCCCCTCGGCGCTCGCCTCATGGTGCGGCGGGCCACCAACGCCCGCCGGAGGGTGCGCCGTGCGTAATCCGTCCCCATCCCCCGGCACCGCCAAGCTCGACGGTGCGCCGGCACCATCCGCCCCGCACGACGCCTGCTCGCCGGGCTACGCCGGTCTCCCCGCCCGAGTCCGCCTCATCACCCGCGGCCTGTCGTGCGCCGAGGTCGCCCGCCGGACCCGCCACAACCACGAGACCGTCCGGCGCTTCCTGCGCGAGGGACGGGCCACCGCCCGCTTCCTCGCCGCCCTCTGCGAGGCCTTCGCGGTCTCCGGCGACTGGCTCCTCACGGGCCGCGGCCATCCCACGGCGCCACCCGGCGGCTCGCGCACCCGCCCCTCCCTCAAGGTCCAGACCCGTCCTCTCGCCGGTGCGCCCAAGAGGCCCGATCCCGACGGTCACGCCGCGCCGCGCCGCCCTCTCGCATAGAATCGACCGCGTCCGAGAAGTCGGCCGTCCTCGGCCCGCCGGCTCCCGCGCTGGGCCCCCATCGCGCCGTCATGGAGCCACCCCATGCCCGCCCCCGCACGCCCCGCCGAGCCCACCATCCGCCTCTACGACGGCGACGCCGACCGCCTCGTCGCCTCCGACCTCTCCCCCGATCGCGTCAGCCTCCTCCCGGGCGCGGGCGGCCGCCTGGCCCCGCGCGAGCGCATGCGCATCGTCTGGGGCCAGGACCTCCTCCGCGATCTCCTCGACGGCCGCTACCGCGCCGTCGTCTGCGGCGTCAACGACCAGGACAACAGCCACGGCATCGTCGCCCAGCTCGTCGAGCTCATCCAGACCAGCCAGTGGTCGGCCCGCAGCGTCACCAGCTACGCCCGCATGTTCCACGAGTCCGTCGCCATCCACGCCGCCCACGACCGCGAGCCCTACGTCCTCAAGATCGACCTCGACAGCCTCCTGATCCTCGGCCTCCTCCGCCCGCGCGGACGCGACCACTTCACCCTCGACGACCTCGCCCGCGGCTTCGCCACGATCTCGAAAATGCTGCAAGATCGCAGAGAACGCCTCCCGGTCGCGTCGGTCAGTTTTTTGGGCGCGCGGGCCAACCGCCTGGTCGGGCCCGACGGGGCCGAGCCCTCCTTCGAGGCCGTCCTCCGCGTCATGTTCGACAACGGATTCCGCGGCGATGTCTACCCCGCCCCGGCCATGTGGCGCTACGCCCACGTCGGCGTCTTCCCCAGCTACCCCTTCCCCGAGAGCGTCGAGGAGATGCGCCGCGGCGGCTACTAGCCCCGCCTCCCGGCGCGCCCGGACGCCGATCCCCCCCCGATGGGCTTCACCGCCGACATCTCCTCCCAGCGACTCTACGGCAGCACGCTCGCGCGCATCGGCGATGTCCGCTGCCGCGCCCATCGCCCCGACCGCGGCGCCGAGGAGACCTCCGGCACCCACTCCATCGTCCTCCCGCGCGCGGGCGTCTTCGTGCGCCACGTGCGCGGGCAGGCCGTCATCGCCGACCCCAACCACGTCCTCTTCTTCCAGCGCGATGAGCCCTACCGCGTGAGCCACCCCGTCGGCTGCGGCGACCGGTGCACCAGCATCGCCCCCGCCGAGTCCACGCTCGCCGAGGTCCTCGCCCGGCACGACCCGGGCGCGTTCGATCGCGCCGGCGGCCCCCTCGGACGCACCCACGCCCCGACCGATCCCGGCACCGACCTCGCCCACCGGCGCCTCCTGCGCCGCGCCGCCCGCACGACCGGCCCCGACCTCGGCGTGGATGAGGCGATTCTCGACCTGCTCGACCGCGTGCTGGCGCCCGGCGCGCCCGAGCCCGCCCCGCGGCGCGGACGCGAAGATACGTTCCGGGCCCACGCCGACCTCGCCGCCGCGGCGAAGCTCATCCTCGCCGATCGTTTCCGCGCCCCCCTGGGCCTGGATGAGGTCGCCCGCGCCGTCGCCTCCTCGCCCTTCCACCTCGCCCGCATCTTCCGGCACGCCACCGGCCTGACGCTCCACCAATACCGGACGCGCCTGCGCCTCCGCGCGGCCCTCGAGGCCATCGCCGAGAACCCCGGCGCCGACCTGGCCTCCCTCGCCACCGCCCTGGGCTTCTACGACCAGAGCCACCTCACCAACGCCCTCCGCGCCGAGTGCGCCCTCACCCCCGCCCGCTGGCGCCGCGAGGCCTCGGGCCCCGCCCTGCGCCGGATGAGCAAGATCCTCCAAGATTGACCGGGCCCCGCTCGCTTTCCTGTTGGGCAAGTCGGCGCGGCAAGGTCCCGCGCTCCACGAGTCCACGCGAAAGGAGACAGCCATGAAGTGTCCGGTCTGCGACTGGGAGATCAAGGGCGGCGGCATCACCGTGCAGCAGGGGGCCAAGAAGGTCACCGTGTGCTGCCAGGAGTGCGCGGACAAGCTCAAGAAGCCCTCGAAGTAGCCCTCGATCCCGCTGACGTTTCGCCTGCTCCGCCGGTGCGGGCCTCGGGCTCGTGCCGGCGCTTCTCCCGGAGGTGTCCCCATGCCCCTCTCCTTCGCCGAGCGATTCCGCACCTGGTACGCCCACGAGCGCCACGCCAACGCCCAGGCCCTCGCCATGCTCCGCTCCGTTCCAGAGGAGGCCCGCGCCTCGCCCGGCTTCGCCCGCGCCGTGGGCAAGATGGCCCACCTCATCGCCGCCCGGCACCACTGGCTCGCCAGCCTCGGCGAGGTGAGCGACCGGCCCGCCTCCTGGTTCCCCGCCACCCCGCTCGAGCAGCTCCCCGCCCTCCTGGCCGCCATCGAGGACCGCTGGACCCGCTACCTCGACGGCCTCACCGACGAGCGCATCGAGGCCGAGTGCACGCTCCTGGCCGAGAGCGGCTCGCGCTGGCGCTGGCGCCTCATCGACCTCCTCACCCAGCTCCACGGCCACGCCTGGTACCATCGCGGCCAGATCGCCACGCTCGTGCACGATCTGGGCGGCAAGCCCGAGGACTCCGACTACATCTTCTGGAACCGCCCCACCCGCGCGGAGGACCCCGCATGAACGCCCCCGCCCTCATCGCCCGCCTCGAACGCTTCCCCGCGGCCGTCCGCGCCGCCGCCGCCTGCGCCGCGCCCGCCGATGCCCGCTTCAAGCCGCCCTCGGGCGCCTGGTCGATCCTCGAGATCGTCTGCCACCTCGGCGATGAGGAGGTGGACGACTTCCGCGCGCGCCTGGCCCACACGCTCGCGGGCCGCCCCGACCCCTGGGCGCCGATCGACCCCGAGGGCTG
>CAYWOF010000274.1:0-5351 GCA_964459825.1 uncultured Phycisphaeraceae bacterium
CGTCCGCCCCATCGGCGAGGGCGGGATGGGCGCGGTGTACCTCGCCAGGCAGGACAAGCCGGAGCGTGAGGTCGCGCTGAAGGTCGTCAAGTCCGGCTTCGCCACCCCCGAACTCCGGCGTCGGTTCGAGCTCGAGGCCGAGGTCCTGGGACGTCTCCAGCATCCCGGCATCGCGCAGGTCTACGAGGCCGGGATGTTCGACCCGGGCGATGGCGCCGGGCCGCGCCCGTACTTCGCGATGGAGTACATCCGCGGCGAATCCCTGGACCGATACGTCGATGGCCACCGACTCGACACGCGCGCCCGCCTGACGCTGGCGGCCAAGATCTGCGACGCCGTCCAGCACGCCCACCAGAAGGGGATCATTCACCGCGACCTGAAGCCCGGGAACATCCTGGTCACCCACGAGGGCGAGCCCAAGATACTCGACTTCGGCGTCGCCCGGGCCACCGACAGCGACATCCGCACCAGCACCCTCCGCACCGACATCGGCCAGCTCATCGGCACCGTGCCCTACATGAGCCCCGAGCAGGTCACCGGCGACCCCCACGAGCTCGACACGCGCAGCGATGTCTACGCCCTGGGCGTCGTCATCTACGAGCTGCTGGCCGGAAGGCTCCCCTATGACCTCGAGAAGAAACTCATCCACGAGGCCGTGCGCGTCATCCGCGAGGATGAGCCCACACGTCTGAGCAGCGTGAGCCGGGGCTTCCGCGGCGACATCGAGACCATCGTCGCCAAGGCCCTGGAGAAGGACAAGGCGCGGCGCTACCAGTCCGCGAACGCGTTGGCGATGGACATCCGCCACTACCTCTCCGATGAACCCATCGCCGCCCGTCCGGCCAGCACGTGGTACCAGCTGCGCAAGTTCACCAGGCGGCACAAGGGGCTGGTGTCCGGCGTGGCCGCGGCGTTCGTCCTGCTCATCGCGGGCGTGGTGGGTACCAGTGTCGGCCTCGTGAGGGCCAACACGGCTCTGGAGCGCGAGACCAAGGCGCTCACCGCGGAATCCAAGGCCCGTCGGAGCGCGCAGGGGATCGCCGACTTCGTGGTCAAGTCCCTCCAGGCCAGCGATGCCAGGGTCGGGGGACGAGAGGACACGACCATCGTCCAGGCCATGCAGACCTCGCTGAAGGAGATCGACGGGGGCTCGTTCAAGGATGACCCCGAGCTGGAAGCCGCACTGATCGGCATCATCGGGCAGATTCTGAGCAACAACGGGCACGAGGCGGAGGCCGAACCACTCAACCGGCGTTCCCTCGACGCGTTCCAGCGCCTGCGAACGGGGGATGATGCCGACGTCGCCACCGCCCTGAACAACCTCGCGACCACGCAGCTTGCCCTCGGGCGCCTCCAGGAGGCCGAACCCAACGCCCGTCGCGCCCTCGACATGAGCCTCCACGTGCACAAGGGTGACCACGAGGGCACCGCGTCGTGCCTGAACAACCTCGCCGCCGTCATGCAGACCCTCGGCCGCCTGCCCGAGGCCGCGGATTACTACCAGCAATCCGCGGCCATGCTCCAGCGGCTCTACCCCGGCGACAACTGGATGGTCGCGTCCGCCCTGTTCAACGTCGCCCAGGTCGAGCGCGTGCTCGGCCATCGCGACACGGCCGAGCCACTCCTCCAGCGGGCCTTCGAGATGAGCCGGCGCCTGAGCCCGGGGGATCACCCAAGCCTGGCCCACGCGTTCAACATGGTGGCCAACGCACGGAGGGAAGCGGGCCAGGTGGCGCTGGCCGAGCCCCTGTACCAGCAGGCCCTCGACATGTACCGGCGCCTGTACCGGGGCGACCACCCCATGGTGGCCTACAGCATGGAGGGCCTCGCAATCGCTCGCGATGCGCTGGGACGTCCCGGTGAGGCCGAGGCCCTGCAGCGCGCGTGCCTCGAGATGCGCGAGCGACTGTTCCCCGGCGACCACGACGACGTGGCGAACAGCATGCTCAACCTCGGGGTCGCTCTCCTGCACCTGAATCGCCGGGCAGAGGCCGAGGAGGTGCTCCGGAAATCCCAGGGGATGCTGCGGCGCCTGCACGAGGGCGACCATCGGAAGATCGCGCTGTGCCTGAACCAGCTCGCCCGCATCGCCGGCGATCGCGGCCGGCCGGCCGACGCCGAGCCGCTCTACCAGGAGTCGCTCGACATGATGGTGCGCCTCTCGAGCGGCGACCACGCCGATGTCGCCGCGTGCATGAACTCGCTCGCACAGATCCGACAGGCCCTCGGACGGCACGACGAGGCCGAGCCGATGGCCCGGGCATCACTCGAGATGTACGAGCGGCTCCGCACGGGCGACCACCCCGACATCGCCCGGGCGCTGGGCACGATGACCATGTGCCTGATCGGTCTGGACCGGGCGCCGGAGGCCGAGCCCCTCGCCCGGCGCGCGCTCGACATGCGCCGGCGTCTGGTCCCGGGCGATCACCCGGAAACGGCGATCAGCCTGGAGTACGTCGGCGCCACCCTCCAGGCCCAGGGCCGGGTCGCGGAGGCGGCGCCCATCGTGGAGGAGGCCCTCGAGATGAACCGAAGGCTCTTCACCACGGATCATCCCCGGCTCGCCCAGAGCCTGAGAAACGTCGGGACCGTTCGACTGTCCCTCGGCCGCTACGCGGAGGCCGAGCCGCTGCAGGTGGAAGCCCTCGAGATGCGCCGGCGCATCTACGGCGGCGATCACCCGCACGTGATCATCTCGCTGAACAACTTGGCCTCCTGTCGCCTCCACCTCGCCAGGCCGGAGGCGGCGGAGGCGCCGGCGCGCGAGTCGGTCGACATGTGCGGGCGCGTGTTCCCCCGCGGGCACCCCGACGAAGCCGAGGCGATCGGGCTCTTGGCGGAAGCCCGCTTCGGACAGGGTGATCGCACCGAGGCCCGCGCGCTCATCCTCCGCGCCGAAGAACTGATCCTCCAGGTCGGTTCTCCGGATGGCTCGATCGCCCAGCGCATCGCCGAGGCCAAGGAGCGCATCCTCAAGGAATGACGCCCCAACCCCCGGGGCACAACCGCGCTCACCGGCGGGCCCTGGTCAGGAACTCCAGCACGTCGATCTTGCTCACGATCCCCACGATCTTCCCCGCGTCCACCACCACCCCCACCTGGTCGGTCTCGAAGATCCGGAAGAGCTCCTCGATCCGCGCCTTGGGGTAGATCAGCCCGCCGATCGGGTGCGCGATCGCCCGCGCCGGCGATCCCGGGGTCACCTCCCCGGACTGGAGCCCGCGGAGCACGTCCACCTCGTGCACCATCCCGATGGGGTGGCCGCCCCCGTCCAGCACCGGCACCTGCGAGATGCCGCGGCTCTTGAGCGTCTGGATGATCTCGCCCACCGTCGTCGCCTCGGTCGCGGTGTGGATCGGATGCGCCGGCATCGCCCCGAGCAGGTCCTCCACCAGCCCCAGGTCCCGGTCCGAACCCAGGAAGCCGTAGTCGCGCATCCACGAGTCGGCCAGGAACTTGGTGATGTACCGCGTGCCCGCGTCGGGCGAGACCGTCACGACGGTCTTCCCGGGTCCCAGTTCCTTCGCGATCTGCACCGCGATGTGCACGTTCGATCCGGACGACCCGCCGCAGAAGATCCCCTCCTCGCGCACCAGCCGCCGGGCCATGGTGAACGACTCCTTGTCGTTCACCTGGCGGAACTCATCGACCACCGAGTAGTCCATGGCCCGGCACAGGATGTCCTCGCCGACGCCCTCCACCTTGTACACGTGCGGCGTCGGCATCGTCCTGGTGTAGAAGTAGTGGTAGTGGACGCTGCCGATGGGGTCCACGCCCACCACACGGACCTTCCGCCCGGCCTCCTTCTCCTTCTTGCGCAGGAACCGGCCGACGCCCGAGACCGTCCCGCCCGTGCCGGCGCCGGCGACGAAGACGTCGAAGGCCCCGTCCGTGTCGCGCCAGATCTCCGGCCCCGTCAGCAGCTCGTGGGCGTCGATGTTCAGCGGGTTGTGGTACTGGTTGACGTAGAAGGCCCCGGGCGTCTCGCGCGCGATCCGCTTGGCCGTTTCCACGTAGTGCTGCGGGCTGTCCCCGGGCACGTCCGTGGGCGTGATGACGACCTCCGCCCCGAAGGCCTTGAGCATGTTGACCTTCTCGAGGCTCATCTTGTCGGGCATGGTGAAGACGCACCGATAGCCCTTGACGGCGGCCCACATCGCCACGCCCAGGCCCGTGTTCCCGCTCGTGTTCTCCACGATCGTCGCCCCGGGACGGATCTCGCCCCGGCGCTCCGACTCGTCGAGGATGTGCAGCGCCATCCGGTCCTTGATGGACCCCGTCGGGTTGAGGTGCTCGCACTTGAGCAGCACCGTCGCCGCGCCCGGCGGGACCACCTTGTTCAGGCGGACCAGCGGCGTGTTCCCGATCGCGTTGAGGATGGTCGGGCAGATGCGCATGGCCGGACACTCCCGCTGGCCCGGACGCGCCCGGACCGGGCGTGAGCATAGCTCGGTCGGGGACCGGCGCGCCCGGCGAACGCGGGAGGAGCCCCTACGCCAGCGCCGCGGCCCCCGACACGATCTCCGTCAGCTCCGTGGTGATCTGCGCCTGGCGGGCCCGGTTGTACTTGCGCGTCAGGAGGCGCCCCATCTTCCCGGCGTTGTCCGTGGCCGACTTCATCGCCACCATCCGCGCCACGTGCTCGCTCACGATCGCGTCGTTGAAGCACTGGAAGAGCGTGGCCTTGACCGCCGCGGGCAGCAGGTCGTTGAGCAGCTCCTCCGCCGGCGGGCTGAACTCGTACTGCGCCGTGACCCCACCCGCCTTGGGCGCCCCCTGGCCGGCCGGGGGCTTGAGCGGGAGGAGCTGGAGCACCTCGGGCGCCTGACGCCCCGCCGAGATGTACCGCATGAACACCACCCGCACGCCCGAGACCTCCCCGGCGATGAACCGATCGATGTAATCCTGCGCCAGCCGCTCGATGTCCTCGTAGCTGGGCTTGTCCCCCAGCACGTGCTGCCGGGCCACGGGGATCCGGGCGAACCGCAGGTAGGCCACCCCCTTCTTGCCCACCAGCTCGATCGCCCCGCTCTTGGCCGCCGGCGTCGCGTTCAGGTGCCCCATCGCCGTCCGGAGGACCGCCCCGTTGTAGGGCCCGCACAGGCCCCGATCGGAGGTGATGACGAGCGTCAGCTCCCCGGTCGGGGCCTTGCCCCCGCCGGCGCGTCCCGGCCCCGCGATGAGCGGGTGCGAGACGTTCCCCGCCGTGGCCGCCAGCTCGGTCACCAGGCCGAAGACGCCCTCGGTGTAGGGCTTGGTCGCCAGGGCCCGCTGCTGGGCCCGGGCGAACTTGCTCGTGGCGATCATCTGCATCGTCTTGGTGATGCGGCGGATGTTGCCGACCGCCTTGA
>CAYWOF010000275.1:0-4823 GCA_964459825.1 uncultured Phycisphaeraceae bacterium
TGAAGGTGATGGGGAGGTCGATCTCCTGCTCGGGGTGGCGCGGGCCGGCGCGGGCGCGTCCGCCGGAGCGTCGGGCGCCGGGGCGGGCGCCCATGCCCTCGGCGAAGGGGCCGCCCTCGGCGCGCCCGCGTCCGAAGAAGGCCTCGAACATGGAGCCGAGTTCGTCCATGTCGATGTCGGGTCCGGCGCCCGGTCCGGGATGTGGCGAGGCCCGCCCGCGCGCGCCCGGTGGGCCACCGGCGGCGCCGCCGACGCCGGCGTGGCCGAACTGGTCGTAGGCCCGGCGCTTGGCGTCGTCGGAGAGGACGTCGTAGGCCTCCTGGATCTCGGTGAACTTCTTCTGGGCGTCGGGGGCCTTGCTGACGTCCGGGTGGTACTCGCGGGCGAGGCGGCGGTAGGCGCGCCGGACATCGTCCGCGGAGGCGGACTTCCTGAGGCCGAGGATGTCGTAGAAGTCGCGCTTGGGCATTGGCCAGGCCCGGGGCCCGTCATGTACCGACGACCGACTCGAATCGATCAATCAAACGCTCGACAAAGGTCACCATCGTCCCGATGTCGCCTCGGTCGCGCATGCGGCGGAGGATGCCAAAGTCATGCTCAGCCGGGGCGATCCAGTCCTCCGAGGAGGGTCGCGGCCAAGGGTATTCGGTGTTGGGGTGCTCGTTCGAGCCGCCACCCGGAGTGCTGGGTCCGACCGCGGGAGAGAGCTGCTCAATCTCGCGGAACAGCGGTGCCGTGCGGCGCAAGAACGCGAGGTAGGCCCGCCCGTCACGCCATCCGAGGCGTGACCCCATGTCGGGCCGGGCCAAGGAGTATGGCAGGCGCGAGAATGCGACATGGGACCGGCGTTCCGGGTCCATCCCAAGCTGGATGTGCACGGCCTTGGCGACCTTCTCGCATGCCATCTGGAGGTGGTGGAGCGGATGACACTCCGGCACGGCGCTACGGTCGATCCCGAGCAGCGCGACGAAGGCGCGGAGATCGCTGCGGCTCTGGGTCAGGAAGGCCGCCGCCTGCGGTTTCAGGGCCATACCCGTCGGCCCGAGTTGAGTTCCCATCCGTCGGGAAGCGCCAGGCTTCCGGCCTGCACGCGCGTCCATTCTTCCGGAGTCAGAAGGACCACGGCCGATCGGAACGGGAAATCACTGGATCGTCCCAACGGGAAGGCGATCGGGGCGCCCGTCGCGGGAAAGACGCCACTCACCTCGACCAGGCGCACGACCTCGCGCCCCGGATCCGGGAACGAGTACACCTCCAGCTCCTGGCCGACGACCTCGGCGTGCGAGCGAACGAGCGTGTTGACCGCCTCGTCGTACGTCCTCGGGATGCCGTTCGGACCGCCCATCGCCACGATTCTACGCCGGCGCACGTGCCGCCGAGGGGATTACGCGAGGTCCGGGAACAGCTTGCGGACGGTACCGACGAGGTCCTTGACGTGGCTGACCGACTCGGCCATGAGCTTCTGCTCGTCGGGGGTCAGCTTGAAGGTGACGATGCGCTCGACGCCCTTGTCGCCGAGGAGGGCGGGGACGCCGACGAAGTAGCCCTTGCCCTTGGCGCCGGGGGCGACGCCGAACTCGTCCTCGCAGTAGGCGGCGGAGGGGATGATGCGCTTCTTGTCCTTGACGATGGCCTCGACCATCTGGATGGAGCCGGAGGCGGGGGCGTAGTAGGCGCTGGTGCCCATGAGCTTGACGATCTCGCCGCCGCCGCCCTTGGCGCGCTCGACGCAGGCCTTGATCCTGTCCTCGGGCATGAGGTCGGTGAGGGGGATGCCGTGGACGCTGGTGAGGCGCGGGAGGGGGACCATGTCGTCGCCGTGGCCGCCGAGGAGGAGGGCGGAGATGTCCTCGACGCTCACGCCGAGCTCCATGCTGATGAACTCGCGGAAGCGGGCGACGTCGAGGGCGCCGGCCTGGCCCATGATGCGGTGGGTGGGGAAGCCGGTGACCTTCCAGGCGGTGTAGACCATGGCGTCGAGGGGGTTGGAGACGACGATGACGATGGCGTTGGGGGCGAACTCGCGGATCTTCTCGCAGACGCTCCGGACGATGCCGACGTTGATCTGGATGAGGTCGTCGCGGCTCTGGCCGGGCTTGCGCGGGACACCGGCGGTGAGGACGATGACGTCGGAGCCGGCGATGTCGCGGTAGTCGGCGGTGCCGGTGATGCGGCTGTCGAAGCGCTCGATGGGGGCGCAGCAGGCGAGGTCGAGGGCCTTGCCCTGGGCGACGCCGAGCTTCTCGGGGATGTCCACGAGGACGATGTCGCCGAGTTGCTTGGCCGCGGCCCAGTGGGCGCAGGTGGCCCCGACGTTGCCGGCACCGATGACGCTGATCTTGGCCCGACGCATGGTGATCTCTCCGTTTTCCGCCCTTCCCCGCGGGGTGGCAAGCATAGGCGGGCACGGGCGGATTCACCCCCGGGTGCGCTTCCCCGGCGGGTCCTGTTCGTACACTGCCCGAATGGAACTCGACCCCGCGGCGCTGGACATCCGGGACCGGTACAAGCTGCTGATCGGGTGCATCGTGCCGCGGCCGATCGCGCTGGTATCGACGGTGTCGCCGGACGGGCGGGCGAACCTGGCGCCGTTCTCGTTCTTCAACGGGGTGGGGTCGAACCCGATGACGCTGCTGTTCTGCCCGGCGAACCGGCCGGACGGGACGGAGAAGGACACGCTGCGGAACTGCAAGCCGGTCGCCGAGGGGGGAACGGGGGAGTTCGTGGTCAACGTGGCGACGGAGGCGTACGAGCGGAAGATGGCGGCGTGCGCGGAGGAGCTGGAGTACGGCGAGTCGGAGTTCGCGGCGGTAGGGCTGACGCCGGCGCCGAGCGTGGCGGTGCGGCCGGCGCGGGTGGCCGAGTCGCCGGTGGCGTTCGAGTGCGCGACGGAGCGGGTGGTGCGGACGAACCCGGGAGCGGCCAGCGGGGGGAACATCGTGATCGGGCGGGTGGTGCACGTGTTCGTGCGCGACGACGTGATCGACGCCCGGTACCGGACGGATGCGGCGCGGCTGGCGGCGATCGGGCGGATGGGGGGGATCGGGTACACGCGGACGCGGGAGCGGTTCGAGATGCCGATGGGGCTGGAGGCGCTTGGAAAGGACGTGCCGTCGCGCTAGCGGCACCGGCGTCGGCGCGCGTACCTGTACCTGATTGATCCGGAGCCGGAAGAAGCCCGGTCGCTTCGTGCGCTCGAGGGCCGATTGGGACCGCGTGGGCCGATCTTCGCGGAGAGCGAGCGTCGGCACGGGCCTCGGCTGGGGGCGTGGTTCTCCGGGTCGGTCGGGCCGATCGAGTCGATCGAGTAGCGCGCGAGCGGGCCGCCCGGCTTCCGCGCCCGGCCGTACACTGGGGCCGCATGCGCTACGGGTTCCTCATCGACCACGACCGGTGCATCGGGTGCCACGCGTGCACGGTGGCGTGCAAGGCCGAGAACGACGTGCCCGTGGGCTCGTTCCGCACGTGGGTCAAGTACGTCGAGAAGGGGACGTTCCCGGAGGTGCGCCGGCACTTCGCGGTGCTGCGCTGCAACCACTGCACGAACGCGCCGTGCGTGAAGATCTGCCCGGTGAACGCGCTGGAGAAGCGGGCGGACGGGATCGTGGACATCGACCGCGACGCGTGCATCGGGTGCCGCGCGTGCATGCAGGCGTGCCCGTACGACGCGATCTATCTCAACGACGACCATGGGGCGGTGGAGAAGTGCCACTTCTGCGCGCACCGGGTGGAGAAGAGGCTGGAGCCGGCGTGCGTGATCGTGTGCCCGGAGCGGGCGATCATCGCGGGGGACCTGGACGACAAGGCGAGCGAGATCTCGCGCCTGCGCCAGGAGCACCGGACGGTGGCGCGCCGGCCGGAGCAGCGGACGGGTCCGAACGTGTTCTACAAGGGAGTGGAGCCGGCGCTGCTGGACCCCGGGTCCACGGCGCGTCCGGGCATGTACCTGTGGAGCGAGCGGCCGGCGCACAAGCCCGAGGCGTGGCCGGTGAGCCTGCCGGTGCTGCCGGATGCGCGCACGGTGCTGGACGCGGGGCACCGCGTGGAGTGGGGCTGGGCGGTGGCGCTGTACCTGGTGACCAAGGGGATCGCGGCGGGGGCGGGGATGCTGGCCCCGCTGGCGTTCGCGCTCGGGCTCACGGGCTGGGCTGGCCGCTATCTTCCCGAGGCGATCGCGCTGGTGTTCACGCTGGTGACGACGGCGCTGCTGGTCGAGGACCTCAAGCGTCCGTGGCTGTTCTACCGGCTGCTGACGCGTCCGAACTGGGGCAGCTGGCTGGTGCGCGGCGGGATCGTGCTGACGGCGTACGGCGCGGCGTGCGCGGGGGTGGTGGGGCTGCGCCTGCTGGGCCTGGATGGGGCCGCCGATGCGCTCCGGTGGGTGGAGGCGGTGCTGGGCGCGGGCGCGGCGGGGTACACGGCGTTCCTGTTCGCCCAGTGCGAGGGGCGCGACCTGTGGCAGAGCCGGTGGCTGCTGCCGCACCTCCTGGTGCAGGCGGTGCTGTGCGGGGTGGTGGCGCTGCTGCCGTGGAGCCCCGAGTCCGAGGCGTTGAAGTGGTTCGCCGTCGGGTGCGCGCTGCTGCACGCGGCGCTGGCGCTCCACGAGCAGGCGGGGAAGCACGCGACGACGAACGCGCGCCAGGGGGCGGCGTTCCTGGCGACGGTGCGGCTGGGGGCGTGGCGCCCGTGGCGCGACGGGCTGCTGCTGGGTGTGGCGATCGCGATCCCGGTGATCCTGATCACGCCGGCGGTGGCGTGGCTGCCGGTGCTGGTCGGGCTGTACCTGTACGAGTGGGCGTACGTGCGAGCGGGGCAGTTGCCGC
>CAYWOF010000275.1:4833-5351 GCA_964459825.1 uncultured Phycisphaeraceae bacterium
TGAGGACAAGGAGGATCGTGATCGTGTCGTCCCTGTTGCGAGTTCCGGGAATCGGCGCGGCGAGCGGGACGGCTCCTTCGCCCCTCCGGGGCTCGGACCATCGCCAACCGGTTTTCCACGGGTTCCGCTCGAGGACTCGCTCCACCTGTGGCTACACACCGTGGCCCCTCCGGGGCCGAGATCGGTTGGCGCGCGTGCTGGCGCGTTGCTGCTACTCCGGTCCGAGGCCGGTTGATGGCGAGGGCGCATGAAAGAACCTGCCGAGATCCGGGTGACGCCGCTGGAGTCGTTCCCGCCGCTGGACCAGTGGGACGACTGGGCCGAGTTTGACGCGGGCGCGTGGCCGCGCAGGGTCGAGCGGCGGTACATGCTGGTGCCGACGACGTGCTTCAACTGCGAGGCGGCGTGCGGGCTGGTGGCGTACGTGGACAAGGAGACGAAGGCGATCCGCAAGCTGGAGGGAAACCCGTACCACCCGGGCTCGCGCGGGCGGAACTGCGCCAAGGGGCCGGCGACGC
>CAYWOF010000276.1:0-5345 GCA_964459825.1 uncultured Phycisphaeraceae bacterium
CACCGTTCAACATCCGCCCCGCCTCATTCCCCCGAAGCTCCCCTGCCTCCACCGCCTCCTTCACCTTGTCACCCCATCACCATGTCACCTTGTCATCCTCGCTCACCGCTCCCCTCCTCTACCCCCCTCTCCTCCTTCTACTCCCGCCTCCTCGCCGCCGCCGACAAGGCCCTCGACACCCTCATCGCCATCCTCGAGCCCGGCGGCGTCTGGGACCTCCCCGCCGATCAGCGCGCTTCCGCCGAACGCCGCCGCGCCGCCATCGCCATCCTCCGCCTCGCCCAGCCCCTCCTCTTCCCCTCCCCTCGGGGCGGCGGTTCAGGCCGCGCGCTCCGCTCACCGCGCACGGTCCCGCCCTCCCGATCAGCGCTCACCGCTCACGGCTCCCCCGCCCCCGACCCGCGCGAGCACGGCCTTGCGCACCTCCTCCAGCAGACGCTCGACCGGGAAGGGCTTGAAGAGCACGCTCTGGAGCCCCTCCTGCGAGGCGCGGACGATCGAGTGGTGCGGGTCGTAGCCAAAGCCGGTCATGAGGATGACCGGCACGCCGGGCAGGAGACGGCGCGACGCCGCGAAGACCTCGTACCCGTTCCGGTCGGGCATCTTGATATCGCTGAGCACCAGGTCGAACCCGCCCCCGGCCCCCTCGCCCCCGGCTCCGGGCGCGGCGTGCTCGAGGGCCTCGATGGCCTGGGCCCCGCTCTCGGCCGTCACCACGACGCACCCCCGGTTCTGCAGCACGTCGTGGATGATCCGGCGCACCCGCGCCTCATCGTCCGCCACGAGAATGCGCCGGTTCTCGAGGAGCGGCTCACGCTCGCGCTCCAGCATCGCCCGCTCCACCCCCAGCAGCGTCTGCGGCCCGCTCGCCACGTCCCGCACCCGCCGCCGGATCGACTCGACATCCTGCCGGATGCGCTCGACGTGCCGCGCCGCCTCGGGGTCGCGCGAGGCCAGCTCACGCAGCCAGTCCGTCTCGACGAGGATGTCGGCCAGCGGCTCGTTGATCTCCCCCTCCACGCGCCCGCTCACGCTCTCGTTGGTCGAGGTGCGCTCCACCACCAGCAGGTTGAGCAGGTGGATGGCCAGGGCCACGTAGCGCGCGAACATCTCCCCGAACTGCCGGTCCTCCTCCCCGAAGGCCCCCACCTGCTGCGACTCGACATCCAGCGTCCCGATCACCTTGTCGTGCAGGCGCAGCGGAACCGTCAGCGACGAGCGCGCCCCGGCCAGCCCGGGCAGGAACAGCGGGTCCGTCTCCGTGTCGCGGCAGATGTAGCTCAGGCCCGTCGCGGCCACGTAGCCGCTGATCCCGTTCCCCTCGGGCAGCGGGTAGATCTCCAGCTCGGCGGCCTCCTGCCAGCGCCCGGAGGAGATGACCTGCTCGAGCCGCCCGGTCCGCTCGTCGATGAGCCGGATGGCGAAGTTGTCGAACCGGAGCAGGTCGCGGCAGCACTTGACGATGCGCGACTCGAGCAGCCCCAGCCGCTCCATCACGTTGAGCTTCCGGACCGTGTCGGCGTCGAAGCGGACCAGCTCGGCCCCCGCCCGGTCGATGGCCTCCATCTTCATGCGCGTGCGCCGATCGCCGGTCACGTCGTGCACGACCGCGATGACGCGATCGGCCCCCGGAGTGCGCCCCTCGGCGCCGGCGCCGGCGGGGGAGACCACGATCTCGTAGTGGCGCGCGCCGTCGGGGGTGGAGAGGTGGTAGGTCCGCTCCACCGGCTCGCCGCCCCGCCCCCCGATCTGGCGCGCCATGATGGCCGCCGCCTCGTGGCAGAACATCTCCACCTGGGACCGGACCTGGGGGTCGAGGGCGCGGAAGGCGGGGTTGCTCCAGAGGGTGTGCCCGGACGCGTCCGCCAGGCAGAGACCCTCGCGGATGGCGTTGAGGAGCGCGCCCGCGCCGTCCGGCCCGGGGTCGGCGCCCGCGGTCCGCCCGGGGCGCGGCTCCGGCGGGGCGTCTCGCCGGCGGCTCACCTCTTCGGCGTGGGCGCCCGGTCCGGCGGCGAGGCTGGGCTTGGTCTGTCCTTCCCCCATGTCGGGCGCGAGCGCTCCGGAATCGGCGGGCCCGGTGGTTCTTGAACGGCGCAAGGTTCCGGGCGGCGGATGGGGCAAGTCTAGGGCCCGCGCGCTCCCCCCCGTCGTCTCGGCGGTGCGCCAGGCCGGGGCGCGCTCGGGTGCCATCCTCCAGAGATCGGATACCGGATGCTCGCTTCTGTGTTCGCGCTGATCAGCGTGCGGGTTGTCGAGAATTTCTTAGTCCTGGTGCCGGCGTTGCGCGGGGTCAGCTTCGTTGTAACCGGTGGACAGGTCGTGGGCCTTCTCGGGGCCAACGGGGCGGGAAAGACGACGACCATCCGCATGATCACCGGCTTTCTGCCCCCGGACGCGGGGTCGGTGGCGGTGGCGGGGCACGACACGATCGAGGAGGCCCTCCGGGCGCGGGCCTGCCTGGGCTACCTGACCGAGTCCGCCCCGGCCTACGGGGAGATGGGCGTGGGCGACTATCTCCGCTTCCGCGCCCGGCTGCACCGGATCCCCTCCCGGCGGCGCGGGGCCGCCATCGACCGCGTCGTGGGCGTGTGCGAGCTGGCGGAGGTGCGTCGGCGCCGGATCGGGCACCTGAGCAAGGGCTTCCGCCAGCGCGTGGGATTGGCCGCGGCCCTCCTGCACGACCCGCCGGTGGTCGTGCTGGACGAGCCGACCAACGCGCTGGACCCGCGTCAGATCGGGCAGACCCGGCGGCTCATCCGCGAGCTGGCGTCGGACAAGGCGGTGCTGGTGAGCTCGCACGTGCTGCCCGAGGTCGAGAAGACGTGCGACCGGGTGGTGATCATGGCCCGCGGGATCGTGCGGGTCGATGCGCGCCCCGGAGAGCTGCTCGAGGCCCTGCGCGAGGCGGCGCCGTACCTAGTCGAGGTCCGCGCCGGCGAGGCGGCGCGGGGCGCGGCGGCGCTGACCGGGTTGCGCGGCGTCGAGCGCGTGGAAGCGGAGCCGGCGGGCGGAGAGGCGTGGGAGCGGATTCGCGTGGCGGCCCGCGCCGATGCGCCCGAGCTGGGAGAGGCGATCGCGGCGGGGCTGGGCGCGGCGGGCGTGCCGTTCCGCGAGCTCCGGCGCGAGGCGCCCGGGCTGGAGCGGATCTTCCTGGACCTGCTCGAAACGGACGAGCGCCCGCGCCGCCCGGGCCCCAAGCCGGAGGCGTCCCCGGCATGAGCGTCCTGCTCGCCATCGCCCTGCGCGAGTTCCGCGCGATGTTCCGCCTCCCCGTGGGGTGGATCTCGATCGCGCTCTTCCTCTTTCTCACGGGGGTGGTCTTCGCGACGCGGGTGCTCGTGCCGGGCGAGGCGGCGAGCCTGCGCGCCTTCTTCGGCCTGGCGGGCTTCCTGCTGCTGCCGGTGGTGCCGGCGATCTCCATGCGCCTGCTGAGCGAGGAGCTGCGCACGGGAACGATCGAGCCGCTCATGACCGCTCCGGTGACGGACACGGCCATCGTGCTGGGGAAGTTCGCGGGGGCGGGGCTCTTCCTCGGCACGCTGCTGGCGCCCACGCTGGTCTATCCCGTGGTGCTCCACGCCGTGTCGGACCCGGCGCCCGACTGGGGCCCGATCGCCACCGGGTACGCCGCCCTGCTCCTGCTCGGCCTCTTCTACCTGGGGGTGGGAACGCTGGCCTCGGCGCTGACCTCCAACCAGACGCTGGCGTTCCTCGCGACGCTGCTGGCGCTCACGGCCCTGCTCCTGTTCACCAGCGATGTGGCCACCGGGCTTCCCGCGTGGCTGTCGCGCCTGCTGCCGGCGCTCTCCATCACGCGGCGCCTCGACGACTTCGCCAAGGGCGTCCTCGACACGGCCCACATCGTGTTCTTCCTGAGCGTCACCGCCTGGTTCGTGGTGCTGGCCGTCGTCGCGGTCCAGGTGCGGAGGTGGCGATGAGCACCGCAATCACCGCCTCGCGCCGGCGCGCCCGCTTCGGCGTGCTCACCGCCGTCCTGCTCGTCGCCGCGACCGCCTCCGTCGTGCTCCTCAACGTCATCGGCGCGCGGGTGGCGGCGCGCCTGGACCTGAGCGCCACGCAGGAGCACCGGCTCGCCCCCCGCACGGTCCGGCTCCTGGCGGAGCTTCCCGGCGACTACGAGATCGTGATCGCCGCGGCGTTCGGCGCCGGGGGCCCGGGGGCGGTCGATCGCCGGGCGCGGGAGCGCGTGCGCGACGTGCTCGACAAGCTGGAGCGCGCCAGCCCCCGGCTGTCGGCCACGCTGCTGGACACGTCCTCGCCCACCGGTCTGGAGCAGTTCTCCGGCCTGCTCGCACGCCTCGCCGAGCGCGAGCGGGCGCGGATCGACGAGCACGTGCGCAGCGTCGGCAGCGCCGCCGAGGCCGCCGAGCGCCAGGCCGACTTCCTGGAAGGGCTCTCGACGCACCTGCGGGCCATCGGGGCGGCCATCGGCGATGAGGCGCCCTCGCCCGAGCGGAACCGCGCGTACTTCGAGCAGCGCGGCGCGGCCGCCCGCGTCAACGCCGACACGCTCCGTGAGCTCGGCGCGGAGGCCCGCCGGGCCCTGGAGCGACGCGCGGGCGCCCTGCCGATCCCCGACACCGAGTCGGGCGCGGCCCCGCTGCGCGAGCAGCTCGGCGCCCTCGCCGGCGATCTCCGTACGCTCGGCGAGGAACTCGCGGCGTTCACCCAGGAGGAGTCCATGACGCCGGGCGCGCGCGATCGGGCGCGTCCGGTCATCGAGGAGGTGAGGGAAGCGCGCGACCGGGCCGCGATGGCCGCCGATGCGCTAGCACGCCTGCCTCGGCTGGACCTCCTGCGTGTCGCGGGCGCGGTCCAGGCCAGCGCCGCGGTGCTCGTGATCGGACCCCCGGAGGCGGGCGTGACGGCCGCGGACCCCGCGGCCGTCTTCCCCTCCAGCGAGGTCATCGACGTGGTGGCGGGGACGCAGGCCGACCTGGCCCGGAACACGGAGGAGATCCTCGCGACGGCGATCGCCTCGCTCGCACGCCCGGTTCGCCCCATCGTCGTGCTGGTCCACGCCCAGACGTCGCGGTTCCTCGGGCGCGTGCCGGTCTTCGACCACTTGCTGTCGCGCCTCTCCCTGCGCGGGATCGACGTCGTCGAGTGGGCCGGCGCGCTCGAGAGCGAGCCGCCGCGCGCCGAGTTGCTCCGCCTGTCACCGGACGGGCGCCGCCCGGTGGTGTTCGTCAGCCTGGGCACGGAGAGCTGGTCCGGAGGGGCGCGCACCCAGTCCGGACCGGAGCGCGTGGCGGCCCTCGGTCGGGCCCTGGCGCGGATCGTGGACGAGGGCCATCCCCTGCTCCTCTCGATCCCGCCCTCGA
>CAYWOF010000277.1:0-5314 GCA_964459825.1 uncultured Phycisphaeraceae bacterium
ACCCGCGTGGTCAGGAGCAGGAACCCGGTGAGCACGGTGGAGAACGACGCGGCCACCAGCATCCGCGCCGAGGCGAGGTCCCCCTCGGCCAGCGGAAGCCGGATGGAGAGGTAGATCGAGGCGCCGGTGGCCAGCGCTCCGAGCAGGAGCGACGCCTTGAAGCCCACGAGGGGCTCGATCTCCCGGCGGATCGGCAGGTCCGCCATGGCGCGCAGCAGCATGCGCGGGATCAGCACCCCCTTGAGCACCAGCGCCCCGAGGCTCACCACGACCTCGCGCCACCCCAGCCCCCCGTGGAAGAGCGCGGGGAGGAGGCTCAGGATCACCCCGTGGGCCGCCACCGTGTGGATGATGGTCCGGATGCGGCTGGACCCGAGCACGAACAGGTTCAGCAGGAGGACCAGCACGAGGATGGCGTCGGCGGCGGCTGGCATGGTCACCTCATGAGGAGCAGGACGAACCCGAAGCCCGTCAGGACCCCCGCGCCGATCAACAGGATCGGCACCTGGTTCAGGCGCAAGCGCGCGATGACCGACTCCACCACGCCGACGCCGATCGCGAACAGCACCACCCCGGCCAGGAACACCCCCCAGGCGCCCAGCGCGTGGTCGGTCGTGACCGGCAGCACCAGGCGGCTCAGCACGCCCCCGAAGAGCATGAGCCGGAGGGCCGCGCCGTACTCGATCACGCCCAGCGCCGGTCCGCTGTGGTCGAGCGCCATGACCTCGTGGATCATGGTCAGCTCCAGGTGTGTCGTGGGGTCGTCGAACGGGATGCGGCAGTTCTCGGCCAGGGCGACGATGAACAGGCCCGCCACGACCATGACCATCGTGGGCGCGGCCGACACCCAGCCGTTCGCCACCGCGGGCCCCAGCAGGCCGGAGAGCTCGAACGAGCCCGTGATCTTCACGAGTGCCAGGAGGCCCAGGAGCGCCGCGGGCTCGGCCAGGCACGAGAACGTGATCTCCCGGGCCGCCCCCATTCCCTCGAACGAGGAGCCGGTGTCCAGCGCCGCCGTCGCCGTGAAGAACCGTCCCAGGGCCAGCAGGTAGAGAAAGAGCACGAAGTCGCCGGCGAAGTGCACGGGCGACCGGACGCCCCCGAGCGGCACCAGCAGGCTCGCCGCCCACGTGGCCAGCAGCGTGACCATCGGACCGGCCAGGAACACCCAGCTGGTGGTGCGGCTCAGGACCATCTCCTTGCGCAGCAGCTTGAGCAGGTCGAAGTACGGCTGGAGCACCGGCGCCCCCACCCGGCCCGCGAAGAGCGCCTTGGTCTTGACGATGATCCCCTGGAGCAGCGGCGGGAGCAGCAGGACCGCCAGCAGGTGGATCGGCGCGTGGATCATGGTCGGCGCTCCCGTTTCGGGCGCGCCCGGTCGGCGTCGGCCTCGGCGCTCCTCGTCCGCACGTTCAGAATCCCTCCAATGCGAGCAGCACGATCACGACCAGGAGGATGTACAGCATGTAGATCTGCACCTGCCCCCGCTGGAGCAGTCGGAGGCGCAGGACCAGCCGGGTCAGCCCGCGCAGGCCGGGCCGTGCGACCCGATCGAGCACGGGGTCGGGTGTGTCGGTCCGGACGGACGCGGCACCGGGAAAGGGGGCGCCGATCGACGGGGCCCGTCTGCGCACCAGCAGGGCCCAGCCCAGCAGGGCCACGACCATCTGGCCCAGCGAGGACTCGCCGTACTGCATGCGTGCCGACGGCCTGGCGTATCCGCAGTCCCAGGTCCCCGGGCGCGGCGCGGTCCGCGCGCGCGCCCGGCGCCTCAGCCACGCCACGCCGACCGCGGAGACCGCCAGGAGGACCACCGAGACGGCGCCGATCGAGGACAGGGGCCGGAGCAGCCCCGGCGCCAGGGCCCCGTGCGCGTCCGGCCCGGCGAAGAGGCGCACCACGGGGCTCACGCACGGCACCACGAGCACGGGCAGGGCGCCGAGCGCGGCGCAGAGCAGCGCGAGGACCCCCATCGGGATGAGCATCGCCCGGGGCGCGTCGTGCGCCGCGTCCGGCGCGGGTGAGCGCGCCATGCCCAGGAACACCGTCCCGAACAGGCGGACGAACGCCACCAGCGCCAGCGCGCCCGTCAGGGCCAGGGCCGCCGCGGCGCCGGCGAATCCCGCGCCCGGGCCGCGCGCCGAGCCCATCGCCCCTTGCACCAGGGCGCGGTAGATGACCCACTCGCCGACGAAGCCGTTGAGGGGCGGCAGGGCGCCGATGGCGACGCACCCCAGGCACGCCGCCGCGGCGGTCAGGGGCATGGTCCGCGCCAGCCCTCCGAGCAGGTTCATGCGGCGCGTGCCCGTTCCGTGGAGCACGGCCCCCGCGACGAAGAAGAGCAGCGGCTTGAACAGCGCGTGGTTCCACACGTGCAGCACCGCGCCCGCCAGGCCGAGGGCGGCGAGGATGGGGTCGCCCGTCGCCCGCCCCACGAGCCCCGCGCCCAGCGCCATCGCGACGATGCCGATGTTCTCGATGCTGCTGTACGCCAGGAGCCTCTTGTAGTCGTGCTGCGCGTTGGCCAGGGCGATGCCGAGCACCGCCGACGCCGCGCCCAGGCCCACCACCAGCCAGCCACACCAGGCGGGGATCCCGGGGACCGTCCAGGCGACGCGCGCCAGCCCGTAGACGCCCATCTTCAGCATCACGCCCGACAGCACCGCCGAGACGTGGCTCGGCGCGTTGGCGTGGGCCGCCGGGAGCCAGACGTGCAGGGGCATCAGGCCCGCCTTGAGTCCGAAGCCCACGAGCGCCAGCAGGAACACGCCGGTGGCCGACGCGGGCGGGGGGACCCCCGGCCCGGGCGGGGCGAGGTCGAAGCCCCCGGTCCCCGCGGCGAGCAGCGCGAGCGAGGCCATCAGCGCCAGCGAGCCGACGTGCGTCGCGATGAGGTAGACCCAGGCCGCGCGGCGCACCGCGGGTCGCCGGTCCTCGGCGCCCAGCGCGAAGAACGCGGCGAGCGCCATCACCTCCCACACGATGAGGAGGAGCACCCCGTCGCGCGCCAGCACGACCAGCGCCATCGACCCCGCGAGGATCCCGTAGAAGACGCGGAGCGATCGGGCCCCCGCGCCCCGCCCCTCGGGCCAGTACGCGGTGCCGTAGACCGCCCCCAGCGCGGGGACGATGAACACGGGGAGCAGGAACGCGCTCGCCAGCGCATCGAGCCGGAGCGCGAACCGGCCCCAGGGCAGCCCCCACTCCAGGCGCAGGCCGGCCTCGACCCCGGCCGTCAGCGCCCGCAGCGCCGCGCCCGACCCGAGGAGGCCGCCCAGCCCCATCAGCGCGGCGGCCACGCGATCGCGTCGCGCGCCGGATCCCGGAACGAGGAGGGCGATCAGCCCGCTCGCGCCCAGGAGTCCCGCGCCGATGAGGATGATCGCGAGGCTCACCATCCCGCTCCCTCCCGACCGGCGCCCGCGCGCCGCGTCGCGCCCGCGGGCCGGGCCCGCCGGCGATGGAACGTGCTGGCCGTGCGCGGGTCGATCATCGGGTCACCAGCCGCCCCAGCAGTTGCAGCAGCGGAACGACCAGGAGCATCAGCCCCAGGGTCGTGATCAGCACGTAGACGATGTACCCCTGGATCCGTCCGGTCTGCCACTGGCGCAGGCGCTCCAGCCGGTCCGCGAAGCCGCGGCAGAAGGGACCGACGACCCGCTCCAGCGTGGCGTCGTCCACGCGACTCTCGAAGGTGGCGGGGCGCGGGAAGGGCCCGGCCCCGCGCCGCCCGTGACGCCCGGGGCGCAGCACGAACGCGAACAGCTCCACCAGCGCCCGCGCGGCCGACGAGCCGGTGTACTGCATCCGCGCCGTTCCCGCCGTGAATCCGCACCCCCAGGTCTCGGCGCGCCCGGCGCGCCGGACCCGCGCGGAGACCCCGACCAGAACCGCCCCGAGCACCAGCGCGCCGACGAGCCCGGCCAGGACGATCCCGATCGCCCGGAACGGAACCAGCGACCCGAGCGCGGGCGCCGGGCTCGAGGGACCGAGCCACGCCCGGGTCGCCCCGTCCAGCACGGGCGCCGCGAGCACGGGCCCGAGCCCGAGGAGCACGCACGCCCCCGCGAGGATGACCATCGGCGCCCGCATCGACCGGGCGCACTCGTGCGCCTGCGCGCCGGCCTCCGAGCGGGGCCGGCCGAGGAACACGCAGCCCACGACCTTGACGAAGCACGCGCACGCGAGGGCGCCGGTCAGCGCCAGCGCGGGCGCCGCCAGCGAGGCCAGCCCCGCCCCGCCCCCGGGCAGGCCACGGATCGCCCCCTGGAAGAGCAGGAACTCGCTGATGAAGCCGTTGAGCGGCGGCAGGCCGCAGATCGCCACCGCCCCGAGGGTGAAGAGCCCGGCGGTCCATGGCATGGATCGCCCCACGCCCCCCATCCGATCGATCTCGCGCGTCCCCAGGGCGTGGACCACGGCGCCGGCGGAGAGGAACAGCAGCGACTTGAACAGCGCGTGGTTCCACACGTGCAGGACCGCGCACGCCAGTCCCAGGGCCACCATCTCCGGATGATGGGCCCAGCGTCCCAGGAGCGCCACGCCCAGGCCCATCACGATGATCCCCACGTTCTCGATGCTGTGGTAGGCCAGCAGGCGCTTGAGATCGTGCTGGCCCAGCGCGTAGGCCACGCCCACCACGGCGCTCACGATCCCCAGCAGGAGCACCAGCAGCCCCCAGAACATCGGCGGGTCGGCGAGCACGCCCGTCGCCCGCACCAGGCCGTACACGCCCACCTTGATCACGACCCCGGACAGCACCGCCGACACGTGGCTGGGGGCCGTCGCGTGGGCCCCGGGGAGCCAGACGTGGAGCGGCATCAGGCCCGCCTTGATCCCGAACCCGACCAGCAGCAGGAGGAAGACCGCCGACCGCGCCCCCGGGCCCATGCCCGCCGCGTCGGCGGGCGCGAGCTCGAATCCCCCCGTGCGGGCGCGGTACAGCGCGAAGGCGCCGAAGAGGAACATCAGGCTCACGTGCGACGCCACGAGGTAGGTCCAGCCCGCCTCGCGCACGTCGGCCCGCGCATCGTCCGTCGTGATGAGGAAGAACGCCGAGAGCGTCATCACCTCGAAGGCCATGAGGAACAGCACGCCGTCGCGCGCCAGCGTCACCACCACCAGGGCCGCCGCGAGCAGCCCCAGGAACACCCGCGCCCTGCTGCTGGCGCCCCCGTGGACCGCCTGGGGCAACGAGCCGGTCCCGTAGATGGAGACCAGCGCCGGCACCACCAGCAGCGGGAGCAGGAAGGCCGCGCTGAGCCCGTCGATCGCCACGCTGAACCGTCCCCACGGCAGCGCCCACGTGCGCGCC
>CAYWOF010000278.1:0-5314 GCA_964459825.1 uncultured Phycisphaeraceae bacterium
ACACCACCGGGATCACGATCGCATCCCCCGACAGGCACGCGCTCGCCGGGTTCTTCGTGAACACCATCGGGCGCGTCGGCAGGTCGGCGGCCTGCTCCCTCGCATGTTCGGCGTAGTTCCGCCCGATGCCGATGATGTGGCGGAGCGGGAGGTTCTCCCCTCCGTCCGGGAGCTTCACGGCCACGCCGTACGCGGTTCGGATCAGGTCCATGGCGGGGAGTGTAGCGGGCCGTTTTCCACACCGTCCGGACACTTGACAGCCCGTTCGGGTGCTGGTAAAGTACCCGTGGCCGGGCCCGCATCCAGCGCTGCCCCCGGCCGGCCGGTTTCGGGCCTCGCGGCCCGGCGGCCCTCGGCGCTGGGACCCGTCGCGCCCGCCAGGCGGCGCTCCCGGTCGTCGGTGTGTTCCCCCGGCCTCCGGCAGCGACCCTCCCCGCGGCCACGCACGGCAGGAAAGGATGGTCCAGCATGGCACGTGGCACCGCCGAAGCGTTGGAGGCCTCCAAGGTCATCGGGAACAACGGTCAGTCCAGGGCCAACGCCGCCCCCGTGGGCATCAACCTGGAGAACAAGGACAAGGCCCAGGCCCTCGGCCGGGCCGTCACGCAGATCGAGAAAACCTTCGGCAAGGGCTCGATCATGCGCCTCGATGAGGACGCCTACCTCTCCATCCCCGGCATCAGCACCGGCTGCCTCTCCCTCGACCTGGCCCTCGGCGGCAAGGGCATCCCCCGCGGACGCATCGTCGAGATCTTCGGCCCCGAGTCCTCCGGCAAGACCACCCTCGCCCTGACCGTCGCCGCCCACGCCCAGAAGTCCGGCGGCGTCGCCGCCTTCATCGACGCCGAGCACGCCCTCGACCCCTCCTGGGCACGGCGGATCGGCGTCGACATCGATCACCTGCTCGTCAGCCAGCCCGACAGCGGCGAGCAGGCCCTCGAAATCTGCGAGCTCCTCGTCCGTTCCAACGCCGTCGATCTCATCGTCGTCGACTCCGTCGCCGCCCTCATCCCCCGCGCCGAGATCGAGGGCGAGATGGGCGAGGCGGTCGTCGGCCTCCAGGCCCGCCTCATGAGCCAGGCCATGCGCAAGCTCACCGGCGTCATCGCCCGATCTAACTGCACCGTCATCTTCATTAATCAAATCCGCGAGAAGATTGGAGTTATGTATGGATCGCCCGAGACGACGCCGGGGGGGCGGGCCCTTAAGTTCTATGCGTCTGTTAGGATTGATGTTAGGAGGACGGGGGCGATCAAGGAGGGGGATGTGACGATCGGGAGCCGGACGCGTGGGCGGGTGGTGAAGAACAAGGTGGCGCCGCCGTTCCGGGAGGCGGAGTTCGACATCATGTACGACGAGGGGGTTTCGGAGACGGGGGACCTGATCGATCTGGGGACGGAGGCGGGGGTGGTGGACAAGAGCGGGGCGTGGTACACGTACGGCGAGGTGAGGCTGGGGCAGGGGCGGGAGAACGCCAAGCGGTTCATCAAGGAGAACCCGGACCTCTTGAAGGAGATCCGGGAGGCGGTGCTGAAGCTCAAGGCGCCCAAGCCGCGGGCGGCGGCGGAGGCGGTGGGGGCGGCGGAGGGTGAGGAGTAGCGGGAGCCGGGGCGGAAGTGCGGGATCGCGCTCACGCGCCAAGACGCGAAAGGCGCCCTGCGCCCCTCGCGTTTCTTGCGCCTTGACCGGGCCGCGGGGGCGGTGCCCCGAGGCCAAGCGATCGCGACGCGCGCCGTGCCATGGCGCGGCGGGGGGTTCGCCATTGGGGCGGTCGCGCCGGTCGCTATGGCGGCGGGGGATCACCGGGCGGCGCGAGGAGGGCGCGGAACTGGTCGGCCAGATCGGGCTTGTCCCAGGCGTCGTAGAGCGTGACGAGCCGTTCGATCGCGGCGCGGGCCTGGTGGCTCTCGGGACCGAGCGTGTGGTCGAGCCACGCGTGGCCGGGCCGGATGAGGTCCTCGGCCTCCTGGTAGCGGGCGCGCCGCGTCAGGAGCCCGCCGAGTGCCAGCTGGGTGCTCATCGTTTCCACACGCTCGGGGCCGAGGTGCTCGCGGGCGGCGTCGAGCGTCGCCCGGAGCACGGGCTCGGCCTCGTCGAGGCGATCCCGGTCGATGAGGAACTCTCCGAGGCGCGTGTCGCACTGGACGGCGAGGGGGTGGCCGGCGCGGAGGGTCCGGTGCGCGCCTTCCGACGCGCTGCGCAGGAGCCGTTCGCACTCGACCGGGTCCGTGTTCCAGAGCAGGCGCGCGAGGTGGTACTTCGGGACGGCGAGCATCGCATCGTCGCGGTGGGCCAGACGTTCCTGAGCCTCCAGCGAGCGTCGGAACAGCGCGACGGCTTCCTCCCGTCCGCTTTCCCGCCCTCCGACCACGCGGGCCAGGTTGTTGAGGACAACGGGCAGCCGGTCGTTTCCGGGCTCGAAGGCGTGCTCGCAGATCGCGAGGGCGCGACGCTGGAGTTCCTCGGATTCCGCCTCCAATCCGGACTCGGCCAGGCAGAGGCCCAGGTCGGTCATCGCCTGCACCGTGTAGGCGTGGTCGGGTCCGAGGGTTCGGGCGAATCCGTCCAACGCGCGCCGGTACCAGGGCACGGCGTCCCGGAACCTGTACTCGCGGTAGAGCATCCACCCGATCCAGGCGACCGCGGTGACCGTCTCTTCGTCGTCCGGGCCGAGGGCGCGTTCCAAGAGGGACAGCCGGGCGAGCAGTTGGGCCCGGGCCTTCTCGTACAGCCCGATCCGGTCGTACATCTGCCAGATCATGTCGCGGACATCGGCCTCGACCATGGGTCGGTCCTCGAACGCGCCCTCGATCTCGGCGGCGGCCTTGTCGAGGGCCTCTTCGAGCGTGACGCCGCGCCGCGCATCGACCGAGGTGAGCACGTGGTGCATGAACCCGTAGACGGAGGCGGAGAGGGCGCGGTCGCGTTCCGCCCGGATGTACAGGGCGGTGGTGACCGTCGTAGCGCCGGCGAGCACCAGGATCGCCGTGGTCGCGCCGGCGACGAGGGCCAGGTGGCGGCGCGCGAAGCGGCCGAGGAAGTACGGCGCGCTCGCCGGGCGGGCCATCACCGGCTCGTGCGCCAGGTGCCGGCGGACATCGGCGCCGAGCGCCTCGACGGTCGGGTAGCGTCGCGTCCGATCGCGGGCCAGGGCCTTGTCCAGGATCGCGTCCAGGTCGCCGGCGAGGGACGGATCGATCGACGATGCTCGCGCCGGATCGGTCTGGCAGATGCGGTGCACGAGCGCCTCGATATCCGCGGTTTCGCCGAACGGCAGCCGGCCCGTGAGGCAGCGATAGAGGGTGCACCCGAGGGCGTAGACGTCCAACCGCACGTCGGCCGCATCGGGATCGGCGCGGAGTTGCTCCGGGGGGGCGTAGGCGAGCGTGCCGACGAATCCGGCGCTGGCGGTCAGGTGCGCGCGGGTCTGCGCGGCATCACCGGTGAGCCGGGCCAGGCCGAAGTCCAGCACGTGGGGCTGGTCCGCGGCATCCACGAGGATGTTGGAGGGCTTGAGGTCGCGGTGGATGACGCCGCGCTGGTGCCCGTGCTGAACCGCGTCGCAGAGTCTGAGAAACACGTGCAGGATGGCGTCGCGAGGCTTGCCGGCGGCCCAGGCGTCGATGGGCGTGCCGTCGATCCACTCCATGGCCAGCACCGGCTGGTCGCCGACGAACTCGACGCCGTACACGGAGACGATGTTGGGGTGCTTGAGGGCCGCGTCCACGCGGATCTCGCGCTCGAAGCGGGCCCGCGCGGTGCCCTCGGCGACCGACCCGGCCAGCAGGCGCTTGAGGGCCACGGGGCGCCCGGTGCCGGGCTGGACCGCGCGGTACACGACGCCCTGTCCTCCCTGCGCCACGACCTCCGCGAGTTCGTACGAGCCGAGCGGCCCCAGGGCCTGCGGCCGGCGCGCCGCGCGTAGGCGACCCAGCCACTCCTCGTCGCTCCCGCCCAGCACGAACGCGGTGCTGCCGGGGGCCGACGGGGGCGTGGCGCCCGGTGGGGCAGTCTGGTCGATCGGGTCAGCCATCCGGCTCGTCCTCTTCGCGGACCTGCTCCGCGATCAGTTCCTCCAGGCGGGCCCGGACCCGCTGCTTGACCTTGTGGACGGCGGCGGTGGTCATGCCGTTGCCCGCCGCGACCGCCTCCACGCTGTCCCCGGCCAGCAATCGCTCGAACACGTGAACGCTCCGGGGATCGAAGCACATCGTGATCGTTTCCATGGCCCGCCGGATGTGGTGGTCCATCCACTCGCGCTCCCAGAGCGCGTCCGCGGCGTCGTGCGGCGCGGCCGCGCCGGCGACCCCATCGTCATCAAGAAGAGATTGGAGCGCCGGGCGCGACTTTGGACGCGCCACCCACCGGGCGAGCGTGCGCCGGGCCACGCGCCCCAGGTAGTCCCGGAACCGCCCGCGCTCCGGCGAGTACTTGAACGCACGGAGCGTCCTGGACAGGGACATCAGGACCAGTTGGCGGACATCCTCGGCATCGGCCTGCGACAGTCCGCGTGACCGCGCGTAGCGCAGGAGCAGGTCGCCGTAGCACGCCTCGAACTCGCGCCACGCGCCGGCGTTGGCGGGATCGCGGACGCGCGACAGGAGTGAAGCTCTGGTGGGGTCGGTGCTCATGATCCGCCCGAAACACCCGCCGAGCGGCGTGCGCACAGCGCGGCGGCACGAACCAATCGCAGTCTACCAGTGGAACGCGGGCCTCGCTCATCGGTGGACCCTGACACCATTCCTTTTTGGGGGGCGACTGTCCATCGCCGTGCCGTCCCGGCCAACTCATGAGTGTGGGCACAGGCCCGGAGTACCCGGCGGCGGTTGCCGGTGGTTCGGTGGCCGTTCGAGCGGTCGGGCTGCTCACGGGGCACGAGCCCGAAGGGAGTGGAAGATGCCTCTGGTGAATCGTCGGTTGCTCCGGGCGATGCTGGGATCGCTGGGCCTCCTGGGACTGGGCGCGCCATCGGTTCGAGCGCAGGAACTTCGCTTCTACGTGCCCTGGTCGCTTTCACCCCCGGAGTACATCGCGGTCCTGTTTACCGGACGGGTGCTCAGCCCGGCGGCCACGACCTGTGCCGAGACGCAGTTCGCCGTCCAGGAGATCATCGTCTTCCCGCACCCCAGCGTCCTGGCCTCCTTGCATGCGGCATGGATCACGCCGGCCATCGTCGACGGTTCGTGCGAACCGGTTCGCCCTGGCACGGTGGTGGTGGGCGTGCACAACGACCCTGAGCCAGAGATCGTTCCCACGTGCCTTCCGCTGCCCGACCCTCGCTTCCCCGTTGGCTGGGGGGCGGTGGGTCCGTGGT
>CAYWOF010000279.1:0-5302 GCA_964459825.1 uncultured Phycisphaeraceae bacterium
CAGATGGCAGATGGCAGATGGGCAGATGGCAGATGGCAGATGGGCAGATGGCAGATGGCAGATGGGCAGATGGGCAGATGGCAGATGGGCAGATGGGCAGATGGCAGATGGGCAGATGGCAGATGGGCAGATGGGCAGATGGCAGATGGGTTCAGGGGGTGTCGGACTGTCCGATGTAGACGATGGCGTCGGCGCGATCGCGGTCGGCTTCGGGGAGTCGGATGTAGCCGAGCTGCTGTCCGGAGGCGATGCGTTCGGCGCTGCCGGAGCGAACGGCCTCGGGGATGTCGGTGTCGGGGTCGGTGTCGAGGCAGGTGATGGTGTAGATGGTCGTGTCCGGGCGGAGGCGCTGGAGGGCCTGGGTCAGGCCGCCGCGATAGTCGCAGTGGAAGTGCCCGACGATGTGCACGACCGGGTGCGAGCCCTCGTCGAGGGCGCGGGCGATGGAGTCGGCCATGGTGGCGTCCCAGAGGCTCTGGGAGCGGAACATGCCGTCGAGGATCTCGCGTTTCTGCTCGTCGGTGGCATCCTCGGGGAAGATGGCGTGTCCGGGGCCCTGGCTCTCGATCATGGTCTGGTCGAAGTCGTCGCGGTAGCGCCCGGTGGGGAGTTCCCGGGGGATGGCGAAGAGGCGGCGCTGCTCGGGCGTGAGGTTGCCCAAGTGGTCGTAGCCCTTGGCGCGGGCCAGGCGCGTGTAGCGGCGGGGGGCGTTGGCGGCGATGACCGGGCGCTTGGCGGCCTTCGCGGCCTCGACCAGCGCGCGGTGGCCGGAGGGATAGTTGCCCTCGGTGCGGGCGGCGGCCTTCCTGAAGGCGGACTCATCGGTGACTTCGGAGAGGTAGTCGTCGAGGGCGGCCTGCTGGTCGCGCTCGAAGAACTCGAGGCTGGGGGCGATGGCGGGCGAGCGCTCGGCGAGCTCGGCGTACAGGGCGGCCTGGAAGTCCTGGCCGACGGGGTGGCCGTGGACCTCGCCGACGAGGATGACGTCGGCGGTGGAGGCCTCGGAGACCATCTCGGCCCAGCCGAGGGCGGAGCCATCGGCGCGGAACATGGGGAGGGCGTGGGGGTCCCGGGGGGCGGGCCCCGGCTCGGCGGTGGCCGCCCGGTTCGAGGCGCAGCCGAGCGCGCTGACGCCGGCGAGGAGGATGGCGAGGGGGGTGCGGAGCATGGGGGTAGGGTACGCTCCGGTCCATGATCCGACGATTCCTGCGCGCGCACCCGGTCCCCTCGGGGCTGTTCCTGGCGTACATGGTGGGGTTCACGGCCTACGCCGTGGCGGGCGGGAACCGGGAGTTCCTGTTCTATGGCGCGGTGATGGTGCTGCTGGGGCTGGCCGTGGCCGCGTTCGATGCGCGGGTGAAGTTCTCGAAGGCCGTGGTGTGGGGGCTGTCGGTGTGGGGGCTTGTGCACATGGCCGGGGGGAACGTGCCGATCCCGGCGCGACTGGCGCCGGACTGGTCGGCGCTCTATCCCGCGCGCGTGTCGGCCGGCGAGTGGACGGTGCTGTACAACCTGCGTCCGGGCGCCTGGGTGCCCAAGTACGACCAGGTGGTGCACGCGTACGGGTTCTTCGTGGCGACGCTGGCGAGCTTCGAGGCCATCCGGGCGGCGGTGGGGGGGTCGGTGCGCATCGGCGTCGGGTTCGCGGTGGCGCTGGCGTGCATGGGGATGGGGCTGGGCGCGGCCAACGAGGTGGTGGAGTTCGCGGCGACGCGGCTCATGTCCACCAACGTCGGGGGGTACGAGAACACGGGGTGGGACCTGGTGTCCAACGGGGGGGGGGGGGGGGGGGCGGGCGGTCTGGGTGTGGGCGAGGGCGGCGAGGGGAGCCGATCGAGCAGACTGAGCGAATGGAGCGGATAGCGCGAATCGAGCAGATTGAGCGAATCGAGCAGGTTGAGCGAATGGAGCGGATCGGGCTCGGTCGCTTCCGGTGTGTTCGGCGCTACTTCTGCCCAGGCTGCTCGATCCGCTCCCTCTGCTCGATCTGCTCCATGCCAACCTGCTCAATCTGCGCCATTCGACCTACCGTCATCCGTGCCCGGCGCGGCCAAGCACTGTGAGCGCACGGAGGCGTCTCCTTCACCGGGGGGTCGGCGCGGGCGGTCCGACATCCGGCTGCCGGTGGTGGAGGGGGGGATGGAGCATCGCGGGCCGCGGGTGGCGCGCTCGCGGAACTCGCGTCGGCGTGCGGCGGTGCTGGTGGGCGTGCACGTGGTGTTCGCCATCCACATCGCGCAGTGGCTGCTGACGGGGATGACGCTCTCGCCGATCGAGCCGTCGGAGTCGATGTACACGCTCAGCGCCGGGCGGCTCAACGCGGGGTTCGTGTTCTTCGCGCTGGCGATTCTCTCGACGGTGGTCTTCGGGCGGTTCCTGTGCGGCTGGGGGTGCCACATCGTGGCGCTGCAGGACCTGTGCGCGCACTGGATGCGCCGGCTGGGGGTGCACCCGCGCCCGTTCCGGACGCGCTGGCTGCTGCTGGCGCCGGTGGCGCTGGCGATCTACATGTTCGTGTGGCCGGTGTTCCACCAGTGGGTGCTGACGCCGGCGCTGGGCGCGGCGGGGCTGGGGGTGCCGGCGTGGCTGGGGCGATCGGGCCCGTGGCCCGGGCTGGAGCCGCACTTCGTGGTCGAGGACTTCTGGGCGACGTTCCCGGCGTGGTACGTGGCGATTCCCTTCCTGCTGGTGTGCGGGTTCGCGACGGTCTACTTCCTCGGGGCCAAGGGGTTCTGCACGTACGGGTGCCCGTACGGCGGCTTCTTCGCGCCGGCGGACCGGCTGGCGATCGGGCGGATCGTCGTCTCCGACGCGTGCGAGCACTGCGGGCACTGCACGGCGGTGTGCACGTCCAACGTGCGGGTGCACGAGGAGGTGCGGGACTTCGGGATGGTGGTGGATCCCGGGTGCATGAAGTGCCTGGACTGCGTGAGCGTGTGCCCCAACGGGGCGCTGCGCTGGTCGATCGCGCGCCCGTCGATCCTGGCGGTGCCGCGATCGCTGGAGGGCGCGGCGCGCGCCGCCGCACGCCGGCGCAACCCGAAGCGCTACGACCTGTTGCGCGGGGAGGAGGTGGTGTTCGGGGCCCTGGGCTTTGCGCTCTTCTTCGGCTTCCGCGGGTGGCTCAACGAGGTGCCCATGCTCATGGCCATGGGCCTCGCGGGGATCGGGACGTTCGGCGCGTGGAAGCTGTGGAGCCTGGCGCGCCGGCCGAGCGTGCGTGTGCAGAGCGTGCAGCTCAAGCTCAAGGGTCGGCTCACCCGGGCGGGGGCGGTGTTCATCGGCGGCGCGGTCCTGCTCCTCGGCGCGGGGGGATGGGGAATCGCGGGGAACTGGTGCCTGTGGACGGGCGGGCTGCTGGACGACCGGGTGGTGGTGCCCCTGGCGACGGTCATGGCCCCGGGGTACACGCCGGCGCCGCCGGACGATGCCCGGGCAGCCCGCGCGATGGCGCGGTATCGCGCGGCGGGGCCGTGGGGCGAGGGCGGCGTGGGCTGGGCCCACACGCCGAAGGTGAACGTGCGGCTGGCCTGGCTGAGCCTGGTGCGCGGGAATCCGGCGGAGGCGGAACGGTACCTGACGCGGTCCTTCGAGCAGGAACCGCCGAGCGAGGACCTGCTCGTCCAGATGGCCCGGGTGATCCAGCTTCGCGGGGGCGGGCCGGCGGAGATCGAGGCGATGCTCCGGGGCGTGGTCCGACGCCACCCGCACAACGCGCCCGCGCACCTGGCGATCGGAGCGGCGCTGGCGGCGAGGGGCCGTGCGGAGGAGGCGGTGCGGCACGTGGAGGCGGCGCTGGCGCGATCACGCGATCCGCACGAGCACGTTCGCGCCGCCCAGGTGCTGGCGGCCGCGGGATTGGTCGAGCGAGCCCTCGAGGTGGTGGATCGGGCGGCCGGGCTGGGGGCGCGGGGCGGGGGGGTCCACTACGTCCGGGCGTCGATCCTGCTGGTCCTGGGGCGGCCCGAGGATGCGGCGGGGGCGATGGGGCGGGCGGTGGAACTCGAGCCGGGGAATCCGGTATTTCTTCGCGCGATGGCGGAACTGATGCGGTCGCTCGGGCGAAAGGATGAAGCTATCCGATATGATGCCCGGGCCGACGGGGGGGGTGGCCAGCCGCCCGACGACCCGGCCGGGGCTGGGCGGAGTGGGGTCGAGGGAGGGTGATCGACCGGCCGGTTCCGATAGCGCTTTGGACGGGTAGCCAACCCAAGTATTGCTGGTAGACTGGGGTGTTCTTGTGCGGGGCGTGTGGTAGTCTTGCGTGTCGTGCCTGTGTGCGCGGCGGGGTGTTCATCGGTCTGGTAACGGAGGACTTGATCCGTGAAGAATCGCTTTGCTCCGATTGCTTCGGTGGCCGCGCTGTGCGGCCTGACGTTCGCCGCCGTGTCGTTGGGCGCCAGTGAGTCGGATCCCGTGTCGGCGAAGCGGACGCTGGTGCGGGCGCCGGTGTTCGGCGGCGACAGCGTGGGCCCGGATGTGATCGTGGGCGACCTTCACCAGGTCCAGCGGTGGGGCGTGGTGGGCGACATCACGGCCTACTCGGTGGGGACGGTGTCGTGCAACATCGGGAACGTGTGGCTGAACTGGTTCCAGAGCACGAACCAGCACCCGGTGATCGGGCAGAACCTGTACCGGTACAAGGTGGTGGACGGCGCGGGGCGGATGGAGCAGATCGGGCAGTCGTGGCTCAAGCACGGTTTCTTCGCGCTCTCCGAGTTCCTGTGCTTCCCGGACTGCCAGCCCACCAACGGCCAGCACCTGGGCGTGCACTGCTCGGACCCCTACTCCTCCAGCCTCAACGGCTCGCAGGGCAACCTCGGCCCGCGCAGCCAGGTGAACGCCTCGACGGGCGTCTTCCCCTATCCGTTCACGGCCCCGCCGGCCCCCGCGACGATCGGGCGGCGTCTGCAGGTGCACAACGCGGACCTCGATCCGGCCCAGAACGCCGGGGCGCAGTACTTCGTCGAGGGGCAGTACATCGCCTCCGACGATGCCGCGTCCGGGAACGACGACAACAACTCGTCGTACCGCAAGGTGAACATCGGGGCGGCGCCCAACTACAACCTGCAGCTGACCGCCGCCTCACCCAACACCCCCAACGGGACGCAGCAGCAGAAGGCCGCGATCCTCGCGTGGAAGGACATCGACCCGTCGGTGACGATCGTGCACGTGGACGTGCCCAATGACGGTCGTTTCACGGTGGGCTACAAGGTGACGAGCCTGGGCGGCGGGATGTGGCACTACGAGTTCGCGGTCTACAACATGAACAGCCACCAGTCGGGCGCCTCGTTCAGCGTCC
>CAYWOF010000280.1:0-5295 GCA_964459825.1 uncultured Phycisphaeraceae bacterium
GCCGGGAGGGGGGCGGATCGGGCGGTTGACTCCGGGAGGGTGCCGCCACACGATCAGGCTCGGAGGTACGTGCGATGCCCGTCCGCGTCGAGTTGTCCCGCATTCTCATCCGAGAGCTCAACGACTTCCAGATCATCGAGCTCCGCGAGATGGCGCCGGATGCCGAGCAGGAGGCGGTGCCCGAGTACATCGAGGGGGGGGAGGCGATCCCGGAGCCGGGCACCGACGCCGACAGCCGGCGCTCGTTCCCGATCGTCATCGGCCTTCCGGAGGCGCAGGCCATCGAGCGGCGTCTCAAGGGCATCGCGATCAAGCGTCCCCAGACCCACGACCTGCTGGCGAGCGTGATCCAGTCGCTGGGGGGCACGCTGGTCTCGATCACGATCACCGATCTGGCCGAGCACACGTTCTTCGCCACGCTCGACGTGCGTCAGGCCGGGGGGCAGATCCTCCACATCGACTCGCGTCCGAGCGACGCGATCGCCCTCGGGGTCGCGGGGGACGTGCCGATCTTCGTCGAGGAGCACGTGCTCGAGTCGGCGATGAACGAGGGGCTCTGAGCCGTCCATGGCCGGCCCGCCCACGACATTCGACCCTCACCTGACCCCTCGCGTCTACCTCAGCGCCGAGGTGCCGGCGGTGGGGGGGCGGCTCAAGGAGCGTCCGGAGGACTTCTACGTCGAGGAGCTTCCCGCGTACGAGCCCTGCGGCGAGGGCGAGCACCTCTACCTCTTCGTCGAGAAGCGGATGCTCTCGACGCTGCGCGTGGTGCGGCTCCTGGCCGATCACTTCGACGTCGCGGTGCGCGATGTGGGCTACGCGGGGCTCAAGGACCGTCGCGCCGTCACCCGCCAGGTGTTCTCGGTCCACCTGCCGGGGCGGGACGCGTCCGAGTTTCCCGCGGTGCGCCACGACGGGCTGACGGTGCTGTGGGCGGACCGGCACGCGAACAAGCTCCGGCGCGGGCACCTGGCGGGCAACGGCTTCTCCATCCGCATCCGCGCCGTGTCGATGGCGGGGGTGCTCCACGCGCGCCGGGTGCTGGACCTGCTGGCGCGGGTGGGCGCGCCCAACCGGATCGGCGAGCAGCGCTTCGGCTACGCGCGGCGCAACCACCTCGTCGGGAGGGCGCTGATCCTGGGCGATGCGCCGCGCGCGCTGGACGCGCTGCTGGGGCCGCTGGAGGCGCCCGGGGACTCGCAGGCGGCGGGGCGCGAGGCGTACGCCCGGGGGGACTTCGGCGCCGCGATCGGGGGGTTCTTCCGCGAGTCGCGCACCGAGCGCCGGGCCCTGGGCGTGCTGGCGCGCGGGCGCAAGCCCCACCACGCGATCGCCGCCATCGACGAGGCGGACCGCGGTTTCTTCGTGACGGCGTTCCAGTCGGCGGTCTTCAACGCCGTGCTCGACGAGCGCATCGACTCGGGCACGCTGGGCGCCCTGGGCGAGGGCGATCTGGCCTTCCGGCACGACAACGGCTCGCTGTTCGCCGTCACCTCTCAGACGCTGGGCGACCCGGACACGGCGCAGCGCCTGGCGCGCCTGGAGATCAGCCCGAGCGGCCCCATGTGGGGGCCCTCGATGCTCCGGGCCTCGGGCGCGACCGACGCGCGCGAGGTCGAGGCGCTGGGCGCGTCGGGCGTCACGCTCGAGCAGATGGCCGTGTTCGGGTCCCGGTGCCCGGGCATGGTCGAGGGCTCGCGCCGGCCCCTGCGCGTCCCGCTCCACTACCCGGACGTGGAGGGTGGAGTGGACGAGCACGGTCCGTACATCCGGTGCGCCTTCGAGCTGCCGCGGGGGGCGTTCGCCACCACCGTCATGCAGGAGATCATGAAACCCGCGGATGCCGCGGTGGCCGGCCCGAGCCCGGAGGAGGACGAGCGCGCCGAGTAGCCGGCCCGGCCCTCGCACCCGCCAGGATGCCCCAGATGCCCGCACGCCCGTCCATCCGTCTCGTGTGCTTCGACCTCGGCGGCGTGGTCGTGCGCATCTGCCGGACGTGGGGCGAGGCGTGCGCGGCCGCGGGGTTGCCCGTGCACCCGGTGCTGGACCGTCCGGGCGACCTGACGCTCCGGCGCGAGCTGTCGGCGCGGCACCAGTCGGGCGCCATGGAGTCGTCCGAGTTCTTCGAGCGGCTGGCGAGGATCACCGGCGATGTCTACACCCCCGGCGAGGTCGCCCTCATCCACGACGCCTGGCTGCTGCACGAGTATCCGGGGATCGACGCGGTGGTCGACGGGCTCCTGGCCATCCCCGGCGTGGAGACGGGGATCCTCTCGAACACGAACGAGCCGCACTGGGCGCGCCTGATGGGGCACACGCCGCCGTCGCGTCCCGAGTTCCGGACGCCCGCGCGCCTCCGCCATCGGCACGCCAGCCACCTCCTGCGCCACGCCAAGCCCGCGCCGACGATCTACGCCGAGTTCACGCGCCGGACCGGGTACGCGGATCGCCCGGGAGAGATCCTGTTCTTCGATGACCTGGAGGAGAACATCGGCGCCGCCCGGGCCGCCGGGTGGCGCGCCGAACGCATCGACCCCGATGCCGACCCGGCGGCCCAGATCCGGCGGTGGCTCGGCGCGTACGGCGTGGTGTGAAGGGGCCGGCGCGGTCAGGGCTCAGGGCGCGGGCTCGAGGGCGACATCGAGGACCACCGTGCGGGGGTTCAGGCACTCGGTCTCGGTGCATGCCTGGTAGGTGACGACCAGGCGCGGCCGACCGCTCCACGCGGCCGGCGGGGCATCGCGCTCGATCACGATCGGGATCTCGACATCCCCCCGATAGACGCGCAGCTCATCGTTGGGTCCGTAGGGTTCGCCCGCGGGGTACTCGGCGTAGACCGAGACGCCGGCGCCTCCCATGACGCCGATCCGAAGCGGGATCAGCGAGGCCCCGGCCGGTCCGGGCTCGGCCGCCGTCACGTGGTATCCCGCGGCGATGCGAAGCCGGATGACCAGCCCGTCCGACTCGGCCGGGCCCAGGCGCACTCCGTCCCCGTTCGCGAGGATCTCGACCGGCTCGGTGCCGGGGCGCGCCGGCGCGGGAGCGCCCTGCGGGAAGAGCGCCGCGAGCGATTCCGGGCGGGACACGATCAGGCGGAGCAGCCCGCGCGTCGAGTTGGCCGCGGACACGGGGGACCGGGCGATGGGCGCGGAGAGGGACGCCAGGCAGGCGCCCGCGGCGCGGACGTGCTCGGGACGCCCCATGATCTCGGCGAGATCGAGCAGGACGTGGAGCATCATCGAGCCGCCGCTGGGCGTCGCGCCGTCGTAGGTCGAGCGCGGGCGGACGAAGAGGTCGAGCTGGTCGGCGCGCGTGTCGTGGAAGCCGCCGGCGCCATCGCCGAAGTGCTGCGACGCCTCGCGTACCAGGCGCAGCGCCTCGTCGAGGAAGGGCCCCGGTGCGTCGGTCCCGCACCGGTGGAGCGCGATGAGCCCGTGCGCCAGCATCGCGTGGTCCTCCAGGAACGCCGGCACGGCGGGGGTCCCGGCGCGCCAGGAGCGGAAGAGGCCATCGCCGGGAGCGCGCAGGGCGCCGAGGATGAACCGGGCCGCCCGCTCGCCGGCCTCGCGGTATCGAGGCTCGCCGAGGTCCGCGTGGGCCCGCGCCAGGGCGCCGATCATGAGCCCGTTCCATCCGCACAGGATCTTGTCGTCGACGCGCGGCTGATCGCGCCCCAGCCGGGCCGCGTACAGGCGCTCGTTGATCGACGCGATCCGGCGCCGCAGCTCCGGCGCTTCGAGGCCCAGGCGCCGGGCCGTCGATTCGGGCCGCTCGCCCAGGCGCAGCACGTTCGAGGGACCGGCGTCGGGCTGGTGGGGGTCGCGGAAGTTCGGCCCCTCGTCCAGCCCGTAGACGCGAAGGGCCAGGGCGGCCTCGTCCGGCGGCAGCGCGCCGCGGATTTGCTCGGGCGTCCACACGTAGTTCGCGCCCTCGTGTCCGTCCACCTCGGCGTCCTGCGCGCTGAAGAACCCGCCCTCGGGGGAGACCATCTCGCGCAGGACATAGTCGAGGGTCCGCCGGGCGATGCCGGCGTAGAAGGGCTCGTCGAGCGCGCGCGCCGCCCGGGCGTAGATCGGGGCGAGCTGCGCGTTGTCGTAGAGCATCTTCTCGAAGTGGGGCACGAGCCAGACCGCGTCGACGCTGTAGCGGTGGAAGCCCCCGCCGACCTGGTCGAACACGCCCCCCAGGGCCATCCGGTCGAGGGTGAGGCGCAGGGCGGCCTCCACGGCCGCCCGGGTCGCCTCGTCACCGGCGTGCGGAAGGAACTCCAGCAGGAGCTCGAGGTACACGGGCTGCGGGAACTTCGGCGCGCCGCCGAACCCGCCGTTGACCCGGTCATGGGTCGTGAGGAGCGCCTCGATGGCCGCCGCCACCTGCCCGGATCCAACCGAGGTGGGGGCGCCGGTGCCGGCCAGGTGCTCGCGCACGGCCTGGGCGAGCGCCTCGGCCTGCTCCAGCACCTGGGCGTGCTGGTCGCTCCAGGCCCGTCCGATGCCCTCCAGCACCTGCCGGAAGCTCGGCAGGCCGTGCCGGGCCTCGCGCGGAAAGTACGTGCCGCAGAAGAAGGGGCGCAGGCGCTCGGGTTCCAGGAACACGCTCATGGGCCAGCCCCCGGCGCCGGTCATGATCTGCGTGGCGGCCATGTAGATGTCGTCGAGGTCGGGGCGTTCCTCCCGGTCGACCTTGACGCACACGAAACGCTCGTTCATCGCGCCGGCGGTCGGGCCGTCCTCGAAGCTCTCGCGCTCCATCACGTGGCACCAGTAGCAGGTCGAGTACCCGATCGAGAGGAAGATGGGCACGTCGCGCCGACGGGCCTCGGCGTGCGCCTCCGCGCCCCAGGGGCGCCAGTCCACGGGGTTGGACGCGTGCTGGAGGAGGTACGGGCTCGTCGCGCCGGCCAGGCGGTTGACGCGCCGGGACTTGTCGGGCTGCATCGGGGCTCCCTACGCGCGTTTCGAGCCCAGCGGTCGGATGATCCAGGCGACCACGCCCCGCTCGGCCAGGGTGGACGCGCCGCTCGCGGCGGGGCCGGCGCGCGTGTGGGTGGCCGTGCGCATCGCCTCATCGCTCGAGGCCAGCACCGCATCGGCGGGGAGAACGACCGACGCGATGGAGACGGTGCCCTCCACGGGGCGCACCTCGTCCTCGTCGCGCGCGAGCAGGCGGTCGCGCCGGGCCTCGAACGCCTGGGCGTACGCCCGGGCCGCGCGACGCAGCGCCAGGGCCGGTTCCTCCGCCCCCGGGTCGTCGGTGGCGGCGTCGATCGCCGCCCGGAGGGCCGCGAGCTGGGGC
>CAYWOF010000281.1:0-236 GCA_964459825.1 uncultured Phycisphaeraceae bacterium
CCCCCGGCTATCGGAACCCCAACGGCCGCAGCCGGCCTCGCAAGCCGGGGCCTGAAAACCGGTCCGGACCCCATTGACGTTCGGACGCGTTCTGGCACAATGGAGCCGGAGGCGAGGGCCGGGCTCCCGTTCGGACGCGAGCCGGCCGCGGCCACCTCGGCGCGATCGATCCCGCCCGCCACCGGCGTGGGCGGCGTGCGCGCCGGCGCCACCGGGAACCCGCAGGCTCGACCAAG
>CAYWOF010000281.1:246-5280 GCA_964459825.1 uncultured Phycisphaeraceae bacterium
CAAGGAGATCACACCATGAAGCGTCAGGCCCTCGTCATCCTCGGCACCGTCGCGCTGGCCGCCGGCGCCGCGTCGGCCCAGTTCTCCGACAACTTCGACTCGTACGCGAACGGCTCGGTGATGGCCGGCCAGGGCGGGTGGGAGGTCTGGTGCACGGGCGGGGAGAGCGGCGTGATCTCGAACACCTTCGCGCACAGCGCCCCCCACTCGCTCCGGATCGACACGAACGATGACACCGTCCACCGCTTCACCGGGGCGACGAGCGGGCAGTGGGTGTACAAGACCTGGGTCTACGTGCCCTCCAACGCGGGCGGGACGGGCAACCGGAGCGGGTGGATCAACCTGATGAACACGTACTGCGACGGCGCCGCCCAGGCCATGCACTGGTCCACGGCGACGACGTTCGCGGTCGGCACCGGGCTGGTGCAGTCCTGGGGCGGCGCGGGGACCCTCGCGCTCATCACCGACCAGTGGGTCGAGTACCGGTGCGAGATCGACCTGGCCACGGACACGTACGACGAGTACTACAACGGCCAGGTGCTCTCCACGAACCTGCCGTGGACGACGCACGTAGGGCCGGGCGGCCGGCTGGAGGTCGCCGCGGTGGACCTCTACAGCGACACGATCGACGCGATCTACTTCGATGACGTGACGCTGCAGGCGGCCGGCGGCGGCTGCTACCCGGACTGCGACGGCAACGGCACGCTCAACGTGAACGACTACATCTGCTTCCAGACCAAGTTCGCGCTGGGTGACCCCTACGCCGATTGCGACAACAACGGCGTGCGCAACGTCAATGACTACATCTGCTTCCAGACCAAGTTCGCCCTCGGGTGCTGACGAAGCCGGGACCGTCGCCCCGGGCGCGGGGCCTGAGGCGACGGCCTGCGTAGTCCGATAACGCAGGACGATGCGCAACTCGATCATGGATGAGCGCGCGAAGCAGCGAGGCCGTTTCTCGGCGCCGGCCGGCGGTCGATCGGCGTTCGTTCGCGTGTTTTTCCCTTGACGGCCTCGCCCGCTCCGGGTACAAGGATGGATGGGTGTGCGTCGAACGGTGCGCGCGCCCACCGGCCCCTTTGGGCGGGAGACTCGGGTCGGCTAGTGCTGAGACGGCGCTCGTCCGGGATGTTGTGGGGCGGGTGTCGAATAGAGCTCGGGCCCGGTGTAGGGCTCGGGGAGAAGATCACGGTACCGGTGAGGGAGTTTAGCTGATGAAGAAGGCAACAAGTGTGCTCGTGCTGGCCGGTGCGGCGCTGCTGGCTTCGAACGCCATGGGCCGCCCGGTCCAGAACACCGGCGGGGTCAAGGCGACCCGCGCCCAGACGACGCCGTCCGTCATGGACGCGACCCTGTACGACAACGGCCCGCTCGTGACGCACCCGGGTTCGGGCTGCAGCGGTGGGGACGCAAGCGCGCTCCAGACGGCGCTGACCAACAACATCTACGGGTACGGCTGGACGGGCGCGTTCCGCCTGTCCGACGACTTCGTGGTTCCGGCCGGCCAGACCTGGAACGTGACGGGCTTCGAGTTCTTCGCGTACCTGACCAACGCGACGGCGCCGTCGTACACGACGGTCACGATCGAGATCTGGAACGGGGCGCCGGGCTCTGGTGGCGCGTCGGTGATCGCCGGCAACACGACGACCAACCGTCTGGCCCCTCCGGCCACCTTCACCAACACCTACCGCCCGCTCGACACGTCGCTGGGCGACTGCTTCCGGCGCGTGCAGCGGCTGCAGTGCAACCTGGCGGCGACCCTGCCGGCCGGCACGTACTGGATCACGTTCGGCGGCGGCCCGAGCGGGTTCATGCCCCCGGTGACGCTGCTGGGACAGCCGGGCAAGCCCGGCGGGAACGGCATGCAGTTCAACGCCGCGTGGGCGCCCATCCTCGACGCCGGCGTGGGACAGGACCTGCCCTTCCTGGTGATCGGCTCGGTCGGCGGCGGCTGCTACCCGGACTGCGACGGCAACGGCACGCTGAACGTCAACGACTACATCTGCTTCCAGACCAAGTTCGCGCTGGGCGATCCCTACGCCGACTGCGACAACAACGGCGTGCGCAACGTGAACGACTACATCTGCTTCCAGACCAAGTTCGCCCTCGGCTGCTGATTGCCGGTTGCGGCGACGCGTATCCCGAAGGACCCCGCCCCGCGGCGGGGTCCTTTCTCGTTTTGGGCCGCACCCGGCGTCGTGCGAGCGCGGTCCGGCCGGCTCGGGCGCCGGGGCCGAGCGAGCGTTCGCACGGAGGAAGGGTCCCGCGCCGCGCCTGCGCCACGCTCGCGAGGGGCCGACTTGCGTTCCCCGCCTCGTGGTGGATACACTGGTCGCATCGCTTCGAGCGGTGGGGCGCGGGCCCCGGCGCGCGGGCGAAGTTCGAGGAAGAGGATTCGAGTCAATCGTGGAGTGGCAGAAACCGGGGCGTGCGCCCCGGGGGGTGAGAAGGCACGTGATGAGGGACCGGGCGGCCGCGCGTTGAGCGCGGACGCGTGGACCATCGCGGCTCGGGCCGTGAGCCCGTGCCGGCGCGCTCGCCCCCGCCTCGGTCGATCGTGATCCGATCACAGAAGGAGAGTCACGATGAACAGGAAGAGGTTGGTTGGATGGTGCGCATCGCTCGTGCTCGGCGGCGCGGCCGGCGCGTGGGCGCAGCCGGCGCCGCCGCCGTCGCACCGGGTTCCGCTCTTCGCGGACTCGGGGATGGTGGAGAACCGCGACGGCGAGTTCGAGCTGGGCCAGGAGGCCAGGCTGGTGTACTCGACGGAGGTGCGGGTGCCGATGGCCTCGTGGCTGCGCCTGGCCTTCGCCGAGGCCCAGCTGGCGGGCGATCCGGGGGCGGGGAGCGGGTCGTTCCTGATCCTCACCTCCCTTCTGGATGGCGCGCACCAGCGGCTGGACGGGCGGAGCCTGCGGGACTGGTCGAGCACCTCGGCGTACTTCAACGGCGATGCGGTCTTCGTCGAGCTCTACGCCTACCCCGGCACGGGCGCCAACCGGCTGCTGATCACGGAGGCGACGGCGGGCGACCCGATCGGGATCGTCCACGGGCCGGAGACGATCTGCGGCAACAACGATGACCGCACGCTCTCGATGTTCGGCGCCAACGCCCGCGTGCTCCCGATGGGGTGCACCGCCTGGCTGATCACCAGCGGCACCTGCGCCAACCGGTTCCTGACGGCCGGCCACTGCATGATCCCGGCGCCGGCCAACGGGGTGGTGCAGTTCAACGTGCCCCTGTCGACGAACGTCGGGGCCCTGGTCCACCCGCCGCCGGAGCACCAGTACCCGGTGATCCAGGCGTCGATCCAGGCGGTGCAGACCGTGATCGGCAACGACTGGTCGCAGTTCTTCACGGCCATGAACTCGAACACGGGCCTGCACGCGCGCGAGATGCAGGGCGGCGCGGCGTACAGCCTGGCGGCGGCCGCCCCCGCCCCGGCGGGCCAGACGCTGCGCGTGACCGGCTACGGCACCACCGGCGCGGCCAACGGGAGCAACCTGCCCCTGAACCAGAACCAGGTGCAGAAGACCCACACCGGGGCGTACACGGCCGAGATCGGGACGCGCCTGGAGTACACGGTGGACACGACCGGGGGCAACTCGGGCTCGCCCATCGTGCTCGGGACGCTGCCGACGTCGCAGGCCATCGGGATCCACACCAACGGCGGGTGCACCCCGGCGGGCGGGGCCAACTCGGGGACCTCGGTGCAGAACGCGGGGCTGATCGCGGCGCTGGCCGCGCCCCTCGGTCCGTGCGAGCCCTTCGATGCGCCGACGTGCCTCTCGACGATCTTCGCGCAGGACAACGGGGGCAGCGACGGCGGCACCGTTTTCTTCGACGTGACGGTGGACGACAACCCGCTGGAGGTGCACGCGATCTACCTGAACGTCAGCGCCACGGCCGGCACGTCGCTCTCCTCGACGCCGAACACTCCCGGCGCGACGATCTACCTGACGCCCGACACGCACGTGGGCAAGGAGCTGGTCGCCGGCGAGTGGACGGCCGTGGCCGAGGGCAACGGGGTCTCGGCGGGGGTCGATGCGCCGACGATGCTGGCGCTGGACCAGCGGTTCATCCTCCAGCCGTACCGGCGCTACGGCGTGGCGATCGTGCTCACGGGTGGCGAGGCGGGCCACCAGTACACCAACGGCACCGGGGCCAACCAGCAGTACAGCAACGCTGACCTGACCATCGACACGGGGGCGGCGACGAACGCCGCGTTCGGGCCGAGCGTCTTCTCGCCGCGCGTGTGGAACGGGCGCCTGTGCTACAGCGTCCTGCCCACCAACGGGAACTGCCTCACGACCCTCTTCGCGCAGAACAACAACGGGAGCAACGGCGGCACGGTCTTCTTCGACGTGGACGTCGAGCCGGGCGCGCCCATCACCGTGTCCGGGCTGCGCCTCAACACCCTGGCGGCGGCGGGCGCGGCGTTCGACGTGACGGTCTACCGCACGCCCAACACGCACGTGGGCAAGGAGCTCAACGCCGGGCAATGGAACCAGGTGGCCACGGGGAGCGGCGTGGCGGCCGGCGCCGACCTGCCCTCGATCGTGGTGCTCAACAACTGGTTCAACCTCTCGGGCAACTCGTCGCAGGGCATCGCCATCGTGATGTCCGCCGCGGCCAACCACGCCTACACCAACGGCAACGGGTCCAACGAGGTGTACTACGACGGGAAGGTCCGGCTGACGGGCGGGGCGGCGACCAACGCCGCGTTCGGGCCCTCCGTGTTCACCCCGCGGGTGTTCAACGGCTCGCTGTGCTACGGCGTGGATCTGTCGGGATGCACCAACACCCGGTTCGACCAGTCGCTGCCCGACCCGGAGCTCGACGCGCGCAACTCCAACGCGGCGACGGGCGTCAGCGCCCAGCAGATCGCGGACGACTTCACGATCGCGGCCGGGGCCACGATCAACCGCATGACCCTGTGGGGCGTCTACTACGGCACGGGGCTCGTGCCCTCCATGCAGGACTTCACCATCAACATCTACGCCGACGCCGCGGGCAACCCCGGAGCCCTGGTCT
>CAYWOF010000282.1:0-5240 GCA_964459825.1 uncultured Phycisphaeraceae bacterium
CACGCGATCCAGCGTGTGGTCGGCGCCGGGCGTGAAGCGCAGCCCGACCGACTGCTGGATGAACACGTCGAAGCCGATCAGGCCGAACGGCCCGCCGAACGGGCCCGGCGTCTCGTAGATGACATCGGCCGCCGCGCCGGGGACCAGGCCCAGCGCGCCCGCGAGCACCGCGATCAGGTTCCGTCCGATCATGGTCGTGATCTCCTCTTCGGCCCGGCCCGCGCACCGGTGGGGGGTGCGGGCGGGGCGTGCCCGACGGTACGCGGCGCGCACGCGCCGGGTTGCCGGGGACCGCCGACGAGGCGACCGCATCCGCGATCCTCGGGCCCGATCGAACGCCGGATCGCACGGGTGTTCCCGCGTCTCCCGGACGGCCCCCTCCTACGAACCGGCAGGTCGCCGGCGGACTCGATACCATGCGCGCCCGCGCCTCGGAGTTGAGGTGCGCCGCCTCCCACGCCACGGAATGGAGTCTCCGCACATGGACCGTAAGGCTGCGTTGCCGATCGTCGCGGTGCTGGTGCTCGCGGCCGTCGCCCTCCTCGTGTACGCGATCAAGACCATGTCCGGCGGGCCCAGCCAGTCGGCCGCCAGGCCCGGCCCGGACACCTCGGCGCTGACCCTCCACGACCTCGCCCGCCGGGGCGATGCCGCCGGGCTCACCGCCGCCCTCGCCAAGGCCGGGGCCAACGTCGACGCCCCCCTCCCCGGTGGCGAGGCCACGCAGACCGGCACCACGCCCCTCATGAGCGCCGCCGCGGCCGACAAGCTGGACGCGGTCCGCGTGCTCCTCCAAGCGGGCGCCAAGCCCGACACCGCCACGCCCGATGGCCGGACCGCCCTCCTGCTTGCGACCCGCAGCGCCTCCGCGCCCGTGGTCTCCGCGCTCCTGCAGGGCGGCGCCACCGTGGATGTCCGGACCCCCGATGGCGTCACCCCGCTCATCGCCGCCGGTGACCGGGGCGATCCCGCGATCCTGGAGGCCATCCTCGCCGCCGGGCCGGCCGTGGATGCCAGGACCGAGTCGGGCCTCACCGCCCTGATGGCCGCGGCCCAGGCCGGCCACGCCGATGCCGTCATCGCGCTGCTGGATGCGGGCGCCTCCATCAACGCCGAGACCGCCACCGGCGACACGGCCCTCGCCCTCGCCGCGGGCGGACCCGGCGAGCCCCGCGTGATCGAGGTGCTCCTGGAAGCCGGCGCCCTGGTGGACGGCCCCAACCGCGAGGGCGTCACGCCCCTGATGCGTGCCGCCCAGCGCGATGACCTCGACAAGGTCCTCGCGCTCCTCAACGCCGGCGCCTCCGCCACGCTCAAGGACGCGAGCGGCCGGACCGCGCGCGACTGGGCCGTCGCGGGCACGCCCGCCGGCACGCCCCGTTGTGCCGAGACGCTCGCCGAAGCCGAAAGAAAGTAGTCCCGCGCGTCCAGCCTCGAGCCCGATAACCAGCGCTCGATCGGTCCTCCTCGGTCGGGCTACCATCGCGCCGCATGTCCACGATCGAGCCCACCAACCCCTTCCACATCGCCCGGGCCTACGGCACCGCCGTGCCCGGGCCCGCCCGGGTCTCGACGTCCGGGGCCCGGCCCGTGGCGATCCGAGCGATGGACGAGTCCATCGCGGCTCGCCTCGAGCGCACGCCCCCGAGCGCCTCGCGCGTGGTGGCCGGCGTCGTCCCCGGCAAGATCGACTTCACGGGCTCGTCCCCCGCCCCGGCCGCCGCCGCCCTTCCTTTCTACCGGCATCCGGCCGATGCCAACGCCGCCGCGACCGCCGTGCAGGCCGGGCGTCGCCTCGACGTGACCGGCTGACCCGCCTCACGAGCATGGCGATGGAAGCACGCACCCTCCCCCGCGGCTCGGATCTGGCCCCGCGCTGGGCCCTCGATCCGGCCGTGGTCTACCTCAACCACGGCTCCTTCGGCGCCTGCCCGCGCTCCGTGCTCGAGGCCCAGCGGGCCTACCGCGACCGCATGGAGGCCGAGGCCGTCCGGTTCTTCGTGCGCGACGCCGAGGGACTCCTGGACGAGTCGCGCGCCGCGCTCGCGCCCCTCGTCGGCTGCGCCGCGCCCGACCTCGTCTTCGTGCCCAACGCGACCACCGGCGTCGCCACCGTGCTGGCCAACCTCGAGGAGCAGGGCGTCCTCGGGCCCGGCGATGAGATCCTCATCACCGCGCACGAGTACCCCGCGTGCAGGAACGGCGTTCGGCGCACCGCGCGGCGCACCGGCGCCACGATCGTCGAGGCCCCGATTCCCTTCCCGATCTCCGGCCCCGAAGCCGCCATCGACGCCGTGCTTTCGCGCGCCACGGCGCGCACGCGCCTCGCCCTCCTCAGCCACGTCACCAGCCCCAGCGGCCTCGTCCTGCCCGTCGAACGCCTCGTGCCCGCGCTCGAGGCGCGCGGGATCCGCTGCATCGTCGATGGCGCGCACGGCGTCGGGTTCCACGCCCTGGCGCTCGACCGCCTCGGCGCCAGCTACTACACCTCCAACTGCCACAAGTGGCTCTGCGCCCCCAAGGGCTCGGCGTTCCTGCACATCCGCCCCGACCGGCAGAAGGAGGGAGACGGCTTCCGGCCCCTCGTCCTCTCCAACCGCGCCGAGACGCCCGGCGATGAAACCCGCGGCGGGCGCAAGCACCTGCTCACCGAGTTCGACTACCTCGGCACCGACGACCTGACGGCCTACATGGCCATCAAGGACGCGATCCGCGACGTCGCGTCCATGGTCCCCGGGGGCTGGCCGGAGGTCCACCGGCGCAACCGGGACCTGCTCCTGCGCGCGCGCACCGTCCTGCTCCGGGCCCTGGGCACCGAGGCGCCCGCGCCCGAGTCCATGCTCGGTTGCCTCGCCACGCTCCTCCTGCCCGATGCCGACCCCGAGCGGCGCGCCCGCCTCGCCGCACGCCCCACCCGCTACCACGACGCCCTGTGGGATGCGCTCGTCGAGCGCCACGGGATCCAGGTGCCGATCTGGAGCGTTCCCGGCTGCCCGCGCCGCACCCTCCGCCTCAGCGCCCAGCTCTACAACTCGATCGAGCAGTACGAGTACCTCGCGGCGGCCTTGCGCGACGAGCTCGCGCGCGAGGCGGGCCTCTGACGACCGCGCCGACCCTCGACCGCGAGCCATTCCCTCCACCCGCCCAACGCCGGCTCCCCTACGCTCCCCCATGCGCATCATCGCCCTCCAGCACGGCGCCCGGCTCGGCCTCGGTCGCCTCGGCACGACCTTCCGCGACCACGGGTTCACCCTCGACATCCGGCGCCTCGACCTGCACGGCGCCCGCGCGGTGCCGCCGGACTTCGACGACGTCCAGGGCGTCATCAGCATGTGCGGCGAGCAGAACGTGGACGAGAAGCACGAGTGGATGCCCGCCGAGCTGGCGTTCCTCAAGGAGGCCCACCGGCTGGAGCTGCCGCTCATCGGCTTCTGCCTCGGGCACCAGCTCATCGCCCACGCCCTCGGCGGCGCGGTCGGGCCGATGGAGCGCTACCACCTCGGCTTCGAGCGGGTCCGGCTGACGATGGCCGGGCAGACGGACCCGGTCCTCGCGGGCATCGCGTGGGAGTCGCCGCAGCTTGAGCACCACGGGTACGAGGTCAAGTCGCTGCCCTCCGATGCCACGGTGCTGGCATCGTCCGACTCGTGCAAGGTCGAGGCCTTCCGCGCCGGCCTGCGGACCTACGGGTTCCAGTACCACTTCGAGGCCGATCGATCGACGATCGACCGCTGGGGCGCGGAGGGCGCGGAGACCCTGGCGAAGCACGGCGTGTCGGCTCAGGAGTTCGCGGGCGCGGCCGAGCGCGACTACCCGGCGTTCGCGCGGCTGGCCGACCGGCTGTGCGTGAACCTCGCGACGTACCTGTTCCCGGTGGCGCAGCGGCTGAGTGCCTGAGATGGAGCGGATTGCGCGGATCGAGCAGATCGAGCAAAGAAACCGGCCTGATTTGCTCCCTTTGGTCCATCTGCTCGATCTGTTCCCTTCGCTCGATCTCCCATGTCGCGACTGACCATCACGCCGCCGACGGACTACCTGCTGCATCGCGACGCGTGCTCGTACGGGTACTTCGTGCTCGCGCCGAACCACTGGGACCCGGCGTCGCGCACGCTGACGCGAGCGCTCCACCTGCCCGGCGGGCCGGTGCTGGCCCACATCCGGCAGCGCAACGGGCGTGCAACGAGCCCCGAGCGTGAGCGAGCGGGTCGCCGGCCCGACTCGTCCGCGCGATCACCCCGACGCGGCGCACCCCTCATCGTCACCTGCTCCCGCCCGCTCGCGCGCGCCGACCGGGTCGAGGCCGAGTCCCAGGTCACGCGGATGCTCCGCCTCGACGACCCGACCTCATCCATCCGCGAGTTCCACCGGCTCGACCCGCGCTTCCGGTCGCTCGGGCGGGGGCGTCTCTTCCGCTCGCCGACGCTCTTCGAGGACATCATCAAGACCGTCACCAGCTGCAACGTGCAGTGGCCAAGCACGGTCACGATGAACATCCGGCTGTGCGAGGTGGTCGGGCTTCCGGCGGCGCCCGCGGGCACGCACCCCGACCTCCCGACCCACACGTTCCCCACGCCCGAGCGGCTGGCACGCACACGGCCGGCCTCGCTGCGCGCCCGCTGCCGCGTGGGCTACCGCGATGCGCGGATCGTGGAACTCGCGCGTCTCTTCACGCTTCCGCGGGCCCGCGGCGGCCTCGACGCCGCGTGGTTCGAGGACCCGGCGACGTCCGACGCGGCGATCCACGATGCGCTGCTCGACCTGCCGGGCATCGGGCCGTACGCCGCGGCCAACATCATGCAGCTGCTGGGGCGGTACCACCTGCTGCCGCTCGACACCGAGACCCTCCGGCACGGCCGGAGCGTGCTCGGCTTCCGCGGCCCCGCGCGCCGGGTCATGAAGCGGGTGCGCGACCACTTCGCGCCATTCGGGCGCCACGCCTTCCGCTCCTACTGGTTCGAGCTGTGGACCCACTACGAGTCCAAGCAGGGCCCGAGCTGGAACTGGGAGCGCCGCACGACGGCCACGGCGTTCACGGCGAGCCGGCTGTAACGGGCGTGTAACGGCCCGGCAATGCCCTCAACCCGTCCTCCGTTCGGGCTGAATACCCAACGGAGGTCTCCATGCGCATCCGTGTTGTCCCGCTCGCCGTGCTCCTCTCCCTCGCCGCGTGCGCATCCTCGCGCAACTCCGGCGACGATGACGCCGCAGTCACGGCGCCGGTCCCCGCCGGCCAATCCGCG